>JABMMR010000070.1 GCA_013205525.1 Burkholderiales bacterium
GGGTTCATGTTTGTGACAGTTGGGCGGGTTAATTACTCGACACGATTCCAGAATTGGGTGCGGTAGATAGGCCCAATATAACCACGCACTTGCAAACGCTTTCCGCCTTCTATGGGAACAATTTTCACGGTGTAAACCTTGCCGTTTGTGGGGTCGAGGATTTTTCCGCCGCCGGCCCATAAATTTTCCTCGGGTTTGCCATCACTCTTGAGTCCGCGGATGATTTCCATACCAATGATGGGCTGTCCTTTGCGGTCATCAGCGCATTTGTCGCAGTTGGTTTTGGCATTGGGATCTTCCTTGAGTGCGCGCCCTACAGTTCCTGTAAGTACCCCATCTTTTTCAACAATGCGCACTTCGCCTTTGGGTTGATTGGTCTCGTCGTCTATGGTGTGCCATAAACCAACGGGCGTCATTTGTGCAAAAGCGGCGGCGCTTGTTAAGGAAAGTAAAGCAAAGAATTTTTTGATCATCTGGGTCTCCTTGAATGGGTGAGATTAAGAAAAAACTTCTGTCGCGTCCATCATGACGGCGCTTCCAGCGCGTGCAGTTTGCATCAAACTTGATGTTTCTGGTAACAGTTTTGCAAAATAAAACCTTGCGGTTTGGACCTTGGCTTTGTAGAAAGGGTCTCGGTTGCCTTCAGCGATTTTTTGTAAAGCCACTTTGGCCATGCGAGCCCAAAAATAGGCAAACACCAAATGGCCAGTGACGCGCAAATAGTCGACGGCAGCAGCCCCCACCTCATCTGCATTGGACAAGGCCTTCATGCCAATTTCTCCAGTGAACTGCGTCATTTGTTGACCCAACTTAGCCAAAGGTTGAATGAACTCAACCATGTCTTCGTTTTCAGTTTCTTCAGCAACCAAATTGGCAATGAGTTTGCCAAATTTCTTCAAGGTAGCGCCTTGGTTACCCAACACCTTGCGACCCAAGAGATCCAAACTTTGAATGGTGTTGGTGCCTTCATAAATCATATTGATACGCGAGTCACGGACAAATTGCTCCATGCCCCATTCATGGACAAAACCATGACCGCCAAACACTTGCAAACATGAAGATGTTGCTATCCAGCCGTTGTCAGTGATGAACGCCTTGACGATGGGTGTGAGCATGGCCACCATCTCCAGCGCTTCAGCGCGAACAGTTGCATCAGGGTGGTGCAACTCTTGGTCGATCAGCAAAGCGCAGTAAAGGTTCAAGGCTCTGGCGCCTTCGGCATAGGCTTTGGCAGTCAACAACATTTTGCGCACATCGGGATGAACCAAGATGCTGTCAGCAGGCTTGTCGGGGCTTTTCACACCCGAGAGACTTCTGGACTGCAATCGGTCTTTGGCATAAGCCAAGGCATTTTGATAGGCCACCTCGGTCAAACCCAGTGACTGCATGCCCACACCAATACGCGCTGCATTCATCATCACAAACATCGCCGCCAAGCCCTTATGGGGTTGACCCACCAGCGTGCCCACCGCACCGTCGAGCACCATCTGACAAGTGGCATTGCCGTGAATGCCCATCTTGTGCACTAAACCACCGCAGTAAATCGTGTTTCGCTCGCCCAAACTGCCATCGCTGTTGACCAAAAACTTGGGCACCACAAACAAGCTGATGCCTTTGCTGCCCACAGGCGCATCGGGCAATCTGGCCAACACCAAGTGAATGATGTTGCTGACCAAATCGTGCTCGCCCGCGCTGATGAATATTTTGTTACCGGTGATTTTGTAACTGCCATCCGCCTGCGGTTCTGCTTTGGTTCTCAAGAGACCCAAATCGGTACCGCAATGCGATTCGGTCAAACACATGGTGCCCGTCCATTCGCCACTGGTCAGATGCGGCAAATACATTTGCTTTTGCTCTTCGGTTCCATGGGCATGCAGACACTCATAGGCGCCGTGTGTCAAGCCTGGGTACATGGTCCACGCTTGGTTGGCGCTGTTGAGCATTTCATAAAAACACTGGTTGACGACGATGGGCAAGCCTTGGCCACCATAAGCGGGATCGCAACTCAGGGCAGACCAACCGCCTTGGGCAAATTGAGCGAAAGCTTCTTTAAAGCCATCAGGCGTAGTGACTTCATGGGTTTGGTTGTTTAACTTGCAGCCCTGCTTGTCGCCAACTTGGTTCAGCGGCAGCAAGACCTCAGAAGCAAACTTGCCGCCCTCTTCTAAAACAGCGGCAATGGTTTCGGCATCGAGTTCGGCATGGGTGGGCAAGCTTTTCAGCACGCCAGGCACATCCAAGACGTCGTTCATGACAAACTGCATATCGCGCAGAGGTGGGGTGTAGCTGGGCATGGTCAGACTTTCTGGGTGGGCGTCGCGCCGTAGCGCAACAAAATATGTTCAAAACCGCGTTTGGCGCGGTTTAAGCTTTTATCGGTCTTAAGAAAGCGCGCTTCGTAATGCAAGGCTAAAACCAAACCATGCAACTCGAATGACATCTGGGCTGCATCGGTAAGATCAGATAAATGACCAACTTCTCGCGCTTGCACCACGCAGCGGTGTAAGGCACTGAGCCACGTCTTGACCGAGCTGGCCAGTGCGTCTCTGACAGGTCCGGGTCGGTCATCAAACTCTGCTGCACCACTGATGTACAAGCAACCCGAATCAATCTCAGCTGAGGTGCGTTTCATCCAATTGGAAAACAAAGCTTGTAAGCGGGGCAAGCCCTTGGCTTCTTGCATGGCTGGGTAAAACACCTCCCATTCAAAACGTTGATGGTACTCACGAATCACCGAAATTTGCAATTCTTCGCGTGACCCAAAATGAGCGAAAACCCCAGATTTACTCATCTGCATGACTTCGGATACCGCGCCAATACTCAGCCCTTCTAAACCAATCTGGGTGGCCAAGCCCAAGGCCGCATCCACAATGGCGCTCTTGGTTTGCTGGCCTTTTTGGAGAAGACGGCCACGTCCGCTTCCCGTCTCGGGATCAGGCAATTCAGTCAATGATGAGTGGGTGGACACTGGATTTCATTTCAAAATAGAACGACCGTGCTATTTTGCACCATTTTTTGTCCGACCGCAAAAATGCGACTTAAACTCTAGCGTATGGACATCACCCGCATATTGGCCATTCGCCATGGAGAAACCGCTTGGAATGTCGATACCCGCATACAAGGGCAAATCGATATTCCTCTTAATGATCACGGTCGCTGGCAAGCGCAGCAACTCTCGAAAGCCTTGGCGGAGGAAGTCATTCATGCGGTTTATGCCAGCGATTTAAGCCGCGCATTCGACACCGCCCAGGCTGTCGCCAAAGACAAAAAACTCTCCATCACTGCCCATGCCCATTTAAGAGAGCGCCACTTCGGTGAGTTTCAAGGACATACCTGGGAAGACATTCAGAACCAATGGCCAGAAGACGCCGAACTGTGGCGGGTGCGGCAACCTGAATGGACACCGCAAGGTGGCGGTGAGAGCTTGGTCATGCTGCAAGAACGCATCACGCATTTGGTCCATGAACTGGCCAGCCCACATACGGGGCAACAAGTGCTTTGGGTCACCCATGGCGGCGTACTGGATATTTTGTACCGCTTGGCAACAGGACAAGACTTACAAGCGCCGCGCACCTGGGGTTTGCGCAATACCGCCGTCAACCGCTTAATTTGGACGCCCCAAGGTTTGCAAATGGTGGGCTGGGCGGATGAAGCCCATTTAGACCTTGCCAAGGACGAGTCCAGCGCTTGAGCGCTTACTCGCCAAACAAGCCACTTTCACGCTGGGGCGCGGCCACGCCTAAATGTCTGTAAGCGGCCAAAGTGGCAATGCGCCCACGCGGCGTGCGCTGCAAAAAACCTTGCTGAATTAAAAAGGGTTCGATCACATCTTCGATGGTGTCGCGCTCTTCGCCAATGCTGGCGGCAATATTGTCCAGACCCACGGGGCCACCATCGAAACGGTGAATCACCGCCTCCAATAATTTGCGGTCCATCAAATCGAAACCTTGCGGGTCCACATCAAGCATGGCCAAGGCGGCCTGCGCCACGGCTTGGGTGATGCGCCCATCCGCCTTAACCTCCGCATAGTCGCGCACCCGGCGCAACAAGCGGTTGGCGATACGCGGTGTGCCACGTGAGCGCTGGGCAATCTCAAAACCGCCTTTTTCATCGAGCTGCGCTTTGAGCAACCCACCACTGCGCATGACGATGCGCTGCAGCTCTTCGGCACTGTAAAACTCCAAACGCGCCACGATGCCAAAACGGTCGCGCAGGGGGTTGGTCAACATGCCCGCGCGGGTGGTGGCGCCCACCAAGGTGAAGGGCTGTAAATCGAGCTTGATGCTGCGCGCCGCCGGTCCCTCGCCGATCATGATGTCGATTTGATAGTCCTCGAGCGCGGGGTACAAAATCTCTTCCACTACCGGTGACAAGCGGTGAATTTCATCGATGAACAGCACATCGTTTTTTTCTAAGTTGGTCAGCAAGGCTGCTAAGTCTTTGGGCTTTTCCAACAC
>JABMMR010000071.1 GCA_013205525.1 Burkholderiales bacterium
GGTAAGGTTGGCTTATTCGGTGGTGCCGGTGTGTGCAATACTGTGAACATGATGGAACTCATCAACAACATCGCCAAGGCGCACAGCGGTTTGTCCGTGTTTGCCGGCGTGGGTGAACGTACCCGCGAAGGTAACGACTTCTATCACGAGATGGCTGACTCCGGCGTGGTCAACCTCGAGAACCTTGAAGAATCTAAAGTAGCCATGGTTTACGGCCAGATGAACGAGCCCCCAGGCAACCGATTGCGCGTGGCCCTCACCGGCTTGACCATTGCAGAGTCTTTCCGTGACGAAGGCAAAGACGTGCTGTTCTTTGTGGACAACATCTACCGTTACACCTTGGCCGGTACCGAAGTGTCCGCCTTGTTGGGTCGCATGCCTTCTGCGGTGGGTTACCAGCCCACACTGGCTGAAGAAATGGGCCGCTTACAAGAGCGCATCACGTCCACCAAAGTCGGCTCCATCACGTCCATCCAAGCCGTTTACGTGCCAGCCGATGACTTGACCGATCCGTCACCTGCCACCACTTTTGCTCACCTAGACTCCACTGTGGTGTTAAGCCGCGACATCGCGTCTCTGGGTATCTACCCAGCTGTGGATCCCTTGGACTCCACCAGCCGTCAGCTCGACCCCTTGGTGGTGGGCAACGACCATTACGAAACCGCCCGCGCGGTGCAGGGTACTTTGCAGCGCTACAAAGAGTTGCGTGACATCATCGCGATTTTGGGCATGGACGAATTGGCTCCCGAGGACAAACTGGCCGTGGCCCGTGCGCGAAAAATCCAACGCTTTTTGAGCCAACCTTTCCACGTGGCCGAGGTGTTTACTGGCTCACCTGGCAAGTACGTCACTTTGGCCGAAACCATTCGCGGCTTCAAAATGATTGTGGCCGGCGAGTGCGACCACATGCCCGAGCAAGCTTTCTACATGGTCGGTACCATCGACGAAGCCATCGAAAAAGCTAAAAAGATTTGATCGCCAACGTGTCCGATAAGGAAGCCCGATGAATACCATCCGTGTTGATGTGGTCAGTGCCGAAGAGCTGATTTATTCTGGCGAAGCCACTTTCGTGGCGCTGCCGGGTGAAGTGGGTGAGTTGGGCATATACCCCCGCCACACCCCCTTGATCTCGCGTATCCGTGCAGGTTCGGTGCGTATTCAAAAACCGAACGGCGAAGAAGAGTTTGTGTTTGTTGCCGGCGGCATTTTGGAAGTTCAACCCGACTCGGTCACCGTCTTGTCTGACACAGCCGTGCGCGGCAAAGACCTCGACGAAGAGCGCGCCAATGCGGCGAAAAAAGTGGCGCAAGAACATTTGCAAAACGCCAAAACCGAAGTCGATATGGCTTCCGCCCAAGCCGAGCTGATGGTGATGGCTGCCCAGTTGGCCGCGCTTCGCAAATTCCGCAGCAAAAAATAAGCCTTGTCTAAACCTCATCTGCGCGCAGCCACCGTAGGCGGTTCAGCCGACGAGGTGGAGGCTGCGTTTTATGAGGCTTTGCAAGCCGCAGATATCGAACGCCTGATGGCCTGTTGGGCCAATGAAGAGGACATGGTGTGCGTGCACCCCGGCGGCCCTAGATTAATTGGCGCTGTGGCCATTCGCAACTCGTTTGAGCAGATGTTCAGCCATGGCCCTATCCGCTCTTTTCCTGAACGGCTGCATAAGTTAGAAACTATCACCAGTGCGGTCCACAACCTGATAGAGCGGGTGGAGATTTTCACCTCGGAAGGTAAGCAAGTCGCTTTCGTCACTTCCACCAATGTGTATATGCGAACCGCTGAAGGCTGGCGCATGGTGGCCCACCATGCAAGTCCTGGCACGCCTGCCGAAATTCACGCCGATCTCGACACTCCCACTATTTTGCATTAGGCCCCTAGCAGATGGATGACATCGTCAAACTTGCCATGGCCAAATGGCCGCAAGTGCCCGCATGCTTTGACTGGCTGGGCTTTGACGACCGCGGCGATTGGTATATGCGAGACGACGCGGTACAAGCGCTGGGTGGGTTTACTGTCGCCAAGGGAAGCAAACTGAGCCACACCAAACTGATTGAATTTATCGAGCGCAATTACCAGTGCGATGCAGAAGGGCGTTGGCATTTTCAAAACGGTCCCCAATGCGTTTATGTGGAGCTGCAGTCGACCCCTTTTGTTTGGCGGGTTCAAGACGACGGTCAACTGACCACCCTGCGAGGACAAGCTGTGGAGTTGTTGGAGAGCTTGGTTGATGAAAATGGCCGCCTCTATGCCCTCAGCGACAAAGGCTTGGGCCTGATCCACAGTTTGGACACGTGGTGGGCTGCACTAGCAATAGAAGACAAGCGCTGGAATCCTAAAGACGTTTTGTCAAAGCAACTTGCAGCCACCTATGGCTATGTCATCAGTCCAGCCCAAGGCGAACAAAAACCGGCTGATTGAGCCGGTTTGGGAC
>JABMMR010000002.1 GCA_013205525.1 Burkholderiales bacterium
CCGACCAAACCCAGCACCATCAGGGCGCAGTATTCGGCAGGGCCAAAGGCAAACGCCATCTCGGTCAACGGACCGGCAAAAGCGGCCAACAACAAAGTACCCACGCAACCCGCAAAAAACGAGCTCAAGCCAGCAGCAGCCAAGGCAGGGCCGGCACGCCCTTGGCGGGCCATTTGGTAGCCATCGATGGTGGTCACCACCGAGGACGATTCACCGGGGAGGTTGACCAAAATCGCTGTGGTCGAGCCGCCATACTGAGCGCCGTAGTAAATACCGGCCAACATGATCAAAGCCGACACCGGTGGCAAGGCATAGGTGGCAGGCAGCAGCATGGCGATGGTGGCCAAAGGCCCAATGCCTGGCAAGACGCCTATCAGGGTCCCCAGCAGGCAACCGACCAAGGCATACATCAAATTGATGGGGGTGCCCGCAACACTGAAACCGGTGGCTAAATTGGCAAGCAAATCCATGGTGTGTCCGATCTACAAAGCCAAGAACGCGGGCCATAAGGGCATTTGCAAGCCCAATAAGCTAATGAAGACGCCATAGCTGCCTGCCGCCAATAGGGTGGCCAACACCAAGACACGGCGAATTTCGAAGGCCGCCTCGTCGGCCATGGCGGCAATCACGGTGAGCGCCACAATCGCCACCATCAAACCCATAGATGGCAAGCCAATGCTGTGGATGCCGCCCAGCAATGCGCCAAAGGCGAGGTTGGCCCCCAAAATACACACCAATGGGCGCCAAGCAATGTCGCCTATTTTTCCGCCGTCCGGCGTCTCCACCACCAAGGAGAAAAACAAAATAAGGCCCCCCAGCAAGGCCAATACCAAACCCAAGACCAAGGGAACATAGCCAGGCCCCATCTGACTGGCAGAGCCTATGGTGTAAGAGGATGTGCTGACCCAAGTGAAGCCACCACCGGTAACGATGAACAGCAAGCCTGAGGCAAAATCTTTTTCGCTTTTGATCGACACAATACGACCTATGGCAACTGAGAGACTGGCATTGTCACCTAAACCAATAAGGGTTTGAGCGACTTGAGCCACAGAGGCGCCGGCAAGCAAAAACGCGCTTGTATCGCCTCGGCACGGCTTGGCAATAGCTTAGTGTCCCTCGGTTCAGGTTGGGCCAGAGCCAGCACCACGGTGTTGCCCTCTTTGGTGGGTTTGAAAGTCCACAACGCTTTTTCACCAAAGGCTTGGGCGATATGCGCCAAGCTCTTTTCAAAACTGACCGAACGACCAAACAGGTTGACCGCCATGCAGCCCTGCGGGGTCAGCAGTTGACGACATTGGGCGTAGAAATCAGCGTCATCGAGCACGGGGGCCGCGGCTTCTTGGTCGTACAAGTCGACATGCAACACATCGACTTGGGCGCGCCAATAGGGGTGGGCCACCACCTCGGCTGCGTCGCCCAAGACCACCGACAACTTGTCATCATCGTCGGACAAGCCAAACCAGCTGCGACACGCCCCAATGACTTGCGGATTGAGCTCGATGGCGGTGGTTTGCATGCCCAAGACTTTGTGGCAATTTTTGGTGAGTGCGCCAGCCCCCAGCCCCAGTTGCATGGCGTGCAATTGGCTTACCGTGTCGGGGTCGACAAACAACAGCCAAGCCTGCATGCGTTGCACATAGTCCAAATGGATGGCGTTGGGTTTACGGGTGTCCATGGAGCCTTGCACCCACTGCGAGCCCAAATGCAAATAGCGCAGCTTGCCGTGCTCAGAGATATTGACTTGCGGTGAGGAGGGCGTGACCATGCAGGGATTGTCGCCGCTCGTCATTGCGGCCGAAAACTCAGTTGCGAGCCGCACGGCATGGGGACCATTTTGTGAGCGAGAGAGCAGCAAAATGCGTCCCCATGGCGGGCGGCTCACGTGTGACTTCAGGGCGAAACGATACCCAGCACCTCACGCACATTGGCGGTGGTGGCTTGCTGTAATTCATCCAGGCTGATGCCGCGTAACTCTGCCAGCACTTGGGCGATGCGCGGAATTTGATCTGGCGAGTTGCGCCCTTGGGATAAGCCCTTTGCGCGGTCTTCGGCGGTCACATACAACCAATGCGGCGGAATGTCGGGGGAGTCGGTCTCGAGCACCAAGGCTTCTAAGGACAATTGTGTGGCGAGCATTCGCAGTTGATGGGCGCGTTCGAAGGTGAGTGCGCCGCCAAAACCCAGCTTGAAACCCATGTCGATGAATTGCTGGGCTTGCTGCAAGCTGCCGTTGAACGCATGGGCGATGCCGCCCTTCACAGATGTTTTGCGCAAACCTTTGAGCAGCACATCGGCGCTGCGCCGCACATGCATGATGACCGGCAAATCGTATTGCTTAGCCAACTTGAGTTGCGCTTGGTAAAAAAGCTGTTGCCGCGCCATGTCCAAGCCCGGTACAAAACCATCCAAGCCAATTTCACCCACTGCCACCAAACGCGGGTCAGCTCTGTGATGTTGCAAGGCATCACTCAGGATTTGCAGTTCGCTCTCTTGTGCCTGCGGTGTGTACAGCGGATGAATGCCCAAGGCGTAAACATCGCCGTGCAGATGAGCGAGTTGGCGCACAGCGTCAAAGTTTTCTGCCGCTACCGCAGGGATAACACAAGTGCTCACCCCCGCTAGCCTTGCGGCTTGGCGCACCGCGTCGCGGTCGGCGGCAAATTCCGGCGCATCAAGATGGCAGTGGCTGTCTATCCATGGCATGACTCTATTGTCGCGGGCATAGAAATCGGGGTCAGATCCCAATTTACACAATTTACAGAGCCGCACGGCCTGGGGGCCATTTTTGGAGCGAAAGAGCAGAAAAATGGGCCCCCATGGCGGGCGGCTAAAGCGAATTAATTGGAATCTGACCCCAATTTCTAAACCAAGCGCCCCGCCACCAAGCGCAGTTGCCGGTCGCACAGCGCGGCCAAGCGCTCGTCATGGGTGACCACCACAAAGGCCGTGCCTTGTTGCTTGGCCAGTTGCAACATCAGCGCAAACACGTTGTCTGCTGTGGCGCGGTCTAAATTGCCCGTAGGTTCATCGGCCAGAACGCAAGCCGGTTGGGTCACCAAGGCACGGGCAATCGCTACCCGCTGGCGCTCGCCCCCTGACAACTCGCTGGGTGTGTGGTGCACACGTTCGCCCAAACCCACGGCCTGCAACATCGCCCCAGCTTGCACGGCGGCTTGCTCACGCGGCATGCGGCGTATCCACAGGGGCATAGCCACGTTATCCAAGGCGGTGAACTCTGGCAACAAATGGTGGAACTGATAGACAAAGCCCAAATGCTGGTTGCGCAATCGCCCCAAAGCCGTGGCGCTCAATCCCTGCAAACCTTGGTCGAGCAAACGCACCTGCCCGGTGGTGGGCGTGTCCAAGCCCCCTAGCAGGTGCAAGAGCGTGCTTTTGCCCGAACCCGAGGTGCCCACCACTGCCAGCGTTTCTCCCGCATGCACTTGCACATCGATGTCATGCAGCACCGTGACATCAATCACACCCTCGTGAAAACGTCTGCCCAAACCTTGGGCTTGCAACACCTGCTTACTCATGGCGCAGCGCCTCTGCTGGGTCGATGCGACTGGCGCGCCAACTGGGGTAGAGCGTGGCAATAAAGGCCAACACCAAGGCGATGATGACCACAGGGCCAATATCGGCCCACTGCGGGTCGCTGGGCATGCGACTGATGAGGTAAATGTCCTTGGGTAAAAAGCTCGCGCCCAAAGCCTGTTCGATAGCCGGCACGATGCTGCCAATATTGAAGGCCACCAACAGCCCCAGTGCCAAGCCCGACAAGGTCCCCACCACACCAACGAGCGCGCCTTGCACCACAAAAATTCCCATGATGCTGGACGGACTGGCACCCAAGGTGCGCAAGATGGCGATGTCAGCTTGCTTATCGGTGACCGTCATTACCAAGGTGCTGACCAAGTTGAAGGCCGCCACCGCCACGATGAGGGTGAGGATGATGAACATCATGCGCTTTTCGATTTGCACCGCAGCGAACCAACTGCGGTTGGCGCGGGTCCAATCGCGCACCATCACATCGTCACCCAAAAGGGGTGAGAGTTCGGCTGCTACTTGCCGCGCCAATTGCGCGTCTTTCAATTTCACCCGTATACCGTTGGGCCCTTCAAGCCTGAAGATGCGTTGCGCATCCTCGATGTGCAGCAAGGCCAAGGACGCATCGTATTCATAGTGACCTGAGTCGAGCAAGCCCACCACTGTCAATTGTTTCAAACGCGGCACCACACCCGCGGGCGTGACCTGCCCACCGGGCGCGACCAAGGTGATGTGCTCGCCTGTCTTCACACCCAAGATGCGCGCCAATTCGCTGCCAAGCACCACCCCAAAGCCACCCGCTTGCAATTGCGCCAGCACTTCCTGCGGCATCTGCGCCACGGCCTGCGTCACCAGCACTTCTTGCGCTGGGTCAATGCCACGCACCACAGCGCCGCGCATGTCCTCGCCTTGGGCCAACAAGCCCTGTGACAACACAAAGGGGGCGCTGGCCACCACCTGCGAATGCAAGGCCAGTTTGTTTTGCAAGGCCGGCACATCCGTAAGCGCCGCGCTGCTGTAAGCCAAGACTTCCACATGCGACAACACGCCCAGCATGCGGTCGCGCACCTCTTTTTGAAAGCCATTCATCACGCTCAAAACAATGATGAGAGCAGCCACCCCCAAAGCGATGCCCAGCATGGACACCGAGGAAATGAAAGAGATAAAGCGGTTGCGGCGGGCTGCACGGCCGGCACGGGTATAGCGCCAACCCACCAGTAACTCAAAAGGCATGTGTGAAAGATTCATTGCAGACCAATTGTGGCATCTTGCACAATCCCCTCTATGACTGCTGCTGCGCCTTTGACCATTGTTGCTTTCGCCCTGCCCTTGGGAATAGCTTTTCATCACCCCGATCGTGTGCATTGGCAGCAGGCGTTTGACAGTTTGAGCAGCCCCGAATTGCTTTTGCCTTTGCGCCAAGCCAAGTTAAGCGACAGGAACACACTGGCAGCAACGGCGCACAGCGCCAGCCATGAAATGGCTTGGGCGCAAGCTTTGGGCTGGCAAGTCGCTGATGGCTTGGTGCCACTGGCTGCATGCGCCGCACTGTCCCAAGGCTTGCAATGCCCGGCTGAGCATGGTTGGACTTTCATTGATACGGTGAACTGGCACATCAGCCAAGGGCAGGTAAATTTAACGGTTCCCAAGCCCATCACCCCAGAGGAATCGGATGCTTTGCTGTTGGCCCTGCAAACGTTTTTGGCGCAAGACAGCATGCATTTACATGCTTGGCAGCCTGGTCGTTGGTTGGCCCACTCCCCTTTGTTCAAACACTTGCCAACGGTCTCTTTAGACCGAGTCAATGGCCAACGCATAGACCCTTGGTTTGAACACGACAGCATTGCCGAGCAAAACCCGGTTCAGCGGCAACTGCGCCGCTTACAAAACGAAATACAAATGCTGTTTTATACCCATGCCGTCAACGACAGCCGAGAAACAGCTTTGAATTCCATTTGGTTCAGCGGCACGGGCGACTTAGCCAAAGACCCCCATGCCAGCGCCAAGCCCGCCGTCGTGTTGAACGACGACTTGCGAGAGGCATGGTTGAGCCAAACGCCCGATGTTTTTATTCCCGCTTTCAACGCGGTGCTGCGCGACCTCATCGTGCCTGCATTGAGGCGGCAAGAGCCTGTGCTGCTGTGCGAGCCCGCGCGCAGCGTTCTCTTACAGGCCCCAGCTTCGGGCTGGGCGCATCAGCTTCAAGCTTGGTGGCGCAAGCCTACGCTGTCAGAGGTGTTGCAATGAAGCTTCAGGTGCGTGATGTACCACCTAGAAGCGTTTGGGCGCTGGAGCAAAGCGGTGTCCATCCCTTGCTGGCACGCTTGTATGCCGCGCGTGGGGTCCATGATGCACAACAACTGCAAACTGAATTGCGTCTGCTGCTGCCTCCCTCAGGTCTCAAAGGCATAGATGCGGCAGCCGGCTTGTTGGCCAACGCCATCGCCCAACAACTGCGCATTTGCATCGTCGCCGATTACGACTGTGACGGTGCCACCGCCTGCGCGGTGGCCTTGCGGGGTTTGGCACTTTTAGGCGCGCAACACCTGAGCTTCATCGTGCCAGACCGCGTGGTCGATGGCTATGGCTTGACCCCTGAGATTGCCAAGCGTGTTCACGCCAGCGGCGCGCAGCTGTTGATCACTGTCGACAACGGCATTGCCAGCGTGAGTGGCGTGCAAGAAGCCCATCGATTGGGCATGCAAGTGCTGATCACCGACCACCATTTGCCAGGCAGCGAATTGCCCACGCCTGACGCTTTGGTCAACCCCAATCAGCCGGCTTGCAGTTTTGAGAGTAAAAGCATGGCGGGTGTGGGCGTGATGTTTTATGTGTTGCTGGCTTTGCGTGCGCTGATGCGCAAACGCGGCATTTTTGGCCCAGACAGCGAGCCCAAACTCGACAGCTTGCTGCCTTTGGTGGCATTGGGGACGCTGGCCGATGTGGTGTTACTCGACGCCAACAATCGGCGCTTGGTCTCTCAAGGTTTGTTGCGCATGCGCCGTGGCCATATGCCTGCGGGATTGGCGGCCTTGTTCAAAGTGGCTGGGCGTGACCCCGCGCAAGCCAGCAGCCAAGACATGGGTTTTGCTATTGGCCCGCGCATCAATGCCGCTGGTCGTTTGTCTGACATGAGCTTGGGCATTGAATGCTTGCGTACCGACGACGCCGAACTCGCCTCTCGCTTGGCCAGCCAACTCGACGCCATCAACCGCGAGCGCAGAAGCCTCGAAGGCGATATGCGCGAGCAAGCATTGCTGTTAGCCGAGTCTTTGATGGACACGCAAGAAGAGGCGCCTGCCGCTCTTTGCGTGTTTGATGAAGATTTCCACGAGGGCGTGGTGGGCATCATCGCGGGGCGTTTGAAAGACTTGCATTACCGTCCCTGTTTTGTGTTTGCCAGCAGCCAATCGCAGGGGCAAGCGGTGCTCAAAGGCTCGGGTCGCTCTATCGCCGGTTTTCATTTGCGTGACGCCTTGGACGCTATAGCTAAACGCCATCCGAATTTATTGCTGCGCTTTGGTGGTCACGCCATGGCTGCGGGTTGTACTTTGCTTGAAGACGACTTGGCTCTGTTTGAGATGGCCTTGCAAGACATTGCCTCTGAGTGGCTGGATGCAGCCACTTTGGCACAAACGCTGTCAACTGACGGTAGCTTGCCGCAGCAGTATTTGCGCCCCGATCTGATTAAAGATTTGCAATCGCAAGTATGGGGACAGGGTTTTGCTGCGCCTGTTTTCCAAGACACGGTGCATGTGATGAGCCAAAAAATTGTCGGTGAGAAGCATTTGTCGCTGAAGTTGCAACTCCACGGACAGGTGGTGGACGCTATTTGGTTTGGCCGCACACAAAGTTTGCCTGTGCAAGCCACCTTGGCCTACCGGCTTGACATCAACCACTGGCAAGGGATGGACAAAGTGCAGTTACAGATTGAAGCCATGCAGCCCTTCTACAATTAAGCTGTGTCCATCCTCAACGCCGATTTGCATTGCCACTCTGTCGTCTCCGACGGCACGCTCACGCCCGAGGCGCTGGCTGCACGGGCACACGCCAATGGCGTGGAGCTGTGGTCACTCACCGACCATGACGAAATTGGCGGACAAGCGCGTGCCTGTGCTGCCGCCCAAGCACTGGGCATGGGCTATTTGCATGGCACCGAAATATCGGTATCTTTTGCCGGTCGCACGGTACACATTGTGGGTCTGGGCTTTGACCCGCAAGACCTCCGTATGCAAGAAGGCTTGCGCTCCACCCGAGGCGGTCGCCACGACCGCGCCTTGGACATGGCCGCTGGTTTGGCCAAGGTGGGCATACACGGCAGCTTTGAAGGTGCGCTCACCTATGCAGGCAACCCCGACTTAATTTCTCGTACCCACTTTGCCCGTTACTTGGTTGAAACCGGTGTTTGCGCCGACACCTACGAAGTTTTTCGCCGCTTTCTTACAGAGGGCAAACCGGGCTATGTGGAACACCGCTGGGCAGGTCTGGGCAACGCGGTGAGTTGGATTCGCGAATGCCAAGGCGTCGCCGTGATTGCCCATCCTGCCCGCTACGGCTTCACGCCCACCGAGGAATACGCGCTGTTCTCCGAATTCAAACGCCACGGTGGTCAAGCTGTCGAAGTGGTCACCGGCAGCCACTCAGCCGCTGAAGCTATTCAATACGCCGACATGGCCCGAGAGTTTGGTTTGGCTGCGTCTAGGGGCAGCGATTTTCACAGTCCAGAAGAAAGCCGTACCGATTTAGGTGCGCTGCCATGGTTGCCCGGAAACCTGACACCGGTATGGGAACTGCTGACCCACCGCATTCAATAAGCGCAACGGTTTCCCATGGCGCAATGGTTTCAAGTCCATCCGGACAATCCACAAATTCGTTTGCTCAAGCAAGCTGCAGCTTTGTTAACCCAAGGCGGTGTGCTGGCGGTGCCCACCGACTCCAGTTATGCCTTGGTCTGTCATCTAGATGACAAGACCGCAATTGACCGCTTGCGCCACATTCGTGGTGTCAACGACAAGCACCACCTGACCTTGCTATGCCGGGATTTGCGCGAACTCTCTTTGTATGCCAAGGTGGATAACCGTCAATTTCGTTTGTTGAAAGCCGCCACACCTGGGGCATACACCTTCATATTAGAGGCCACCAAAGAAGTGCCGCGCCGCGTAGCCCACCCGCAGCGCAAAACCATCGGTTTGCGGGTACCTGACCACCCGACCTTGCTGGCTTTGCTGGAAATTCATGGGTCGCCTTTGCTGGCCACTACCTTGATTCCCAAAGATGAAACCCAAGCGCTGAACGACGCCGACTTGATACGCCAACGCTATGAACACCAAGTCGCTGCGGTCATCGATGCGGGCGCTTGCAGCCTGCAAGCCACCACCGTTGTCGATTTAACAGGCATGAGCGAGGGCGGTGAGCCAGAAGTTTTACGTCAAGGTTCAGGGAAATTAGAACTTTTAGGCTTATAAAAATACATATATAGTATTATTTCAATTTTATGTCAGTGCTAAACGGGTTAAAAAAAATATTTATTACATACTTTTAGCCAATAAATTGACAAAAAATGATGAGAGAATGAAATTGTGAATTTCAATGAATTAGTACAAACAGTTTCCACGCATGCCATTCCTGTCCTGCTGGCCATTACCCTGCACGAGGCCGCCCATGGTTACGCGGCTCGCCAGCTGGGCGACGACACCGCATGGCAAATGGGCCGCGTGACACTCAATCCCTTTCCCCATATCGACCTGATTGGCACAGTCATCATGCCTTTGATGCTGTTTTTCGTCACTTCCGGTCAGTTTTTGTTTGGTTATGCCAAGCCAGTACCGGTGGATTTTTCGCGTCTTGGACATCCCAAGCGCGACATGATATGGGTGGCTTTGGCCGGCCCAGCGGCAAATTTATTCCAAGCTTTTGCTTGGGCGATACTGATTTACCTGCTCTCGGGCATGGGCAGCGAAGAGCGCTTCTTTCTTGACATGGCCCAAGCCGGTGTGCTGGTCAATTTGGTGATGTTTGCCTTCAACCTGTTTCCCTTGCCGCCGCTGGATGGCGGTCGCATCCTGGTGGGCTTGCTGCCCATGCGCTTGGCCATTGGTTTCTCGCACATTGAGCGCTACGGCTTTTTCATTGTCATGGGCTTGGTGCTGATGGGTGCGGTCAATACATTTTGGATGCGCCCCATCATGCAAGCCACCACCCAAGCCATTCAGTTCACGCTTGAACCTTTGGCCGCCTTACTTCAGCTTTCACCATGACCGAGCGCGTACTTTCTGGCATGCGCCCCACGGGTGCGCTTCATTTGGGCCACTACCACGGTGCCTTGAAGAACTGGGTGCGTCTGCAGTCCGAGATGGAGTGCTTTTATTTCGTCGCCGATTGGCATGCTTTGACCACCCACTATGAAAGCCGCGACGTCATAGAGAAAAGCGTCTATGAAATGGTCATCGACTGGCTGGCCGCCGGTTTAGACCCCCAAAAATGCACCATCTTCTTGCAAAGCCGCATTCCTGAGCACGCCGAACTTTTTACCCTGTTGGCCATGGGCACACCCATCGGCTGGTTGGAGCGCGTTCCCACCTACAAAGACCAGCAAGAAAAGCTCAAGGACAAAGACCTCGGCACCTATGGTTTCTTGGGCTACCCCCTGCTGCAAGCAGCCGACATCCTCATTTACAAAGCCCGCTGGGTGCCGGTGGGCGAAGACCAAGCCAGCCATGTGGAACTCACCCGCGAAGCGGCACGGCGATTCAACCATTTGTACGGTCGGGAACCTAATTTCGATGCC
>JABMMR010000072.1 GCA_013205525.1 Burkholderiales bacterium
GCATATTGGCTTGGCTGGGAAACACTTTCACGCCTTTCAGTAGACCTAATGCAGCGATCATGCGCTCGCGCTCTGATCGAATGGCTTGCGCCTGCGCTTGGAAAAACGTTTGATGCTCTAACGCAAACAAAGCACACTCGGCATTGAGTACGCTGATGTTGTAAGGCGGACGAATTTTGTCGATATGGCCAATCACCTCAGCGCGGCCCACCATATAGCCAATACGCACGCCCGCCAAACCAAACTTAGACAAGGTGCGCATCAGCAGTACTTGGGCGTTGGCAGCAGGGTCGCGGCGAATTTCGTCCCACCAGGTGAGCGAGGAAAACGGTTGATAGGCTTCGTCTAGCACCACCCAGCCGCCATAAGCACTCACCTGAGCGATCAGGCGACGAATGATGGAGGCATCCCATAAATTAGCCGAAGGGTTGTTGGGGTAGGCCAAATACACAATCGCCGGATGGTGCTTTTCAATGGCGGCGGACATGGCGGCTTCGTCCAACTCAAAGTCAGCCGTTAGGCTTACCGGCACATAAGTTAAGCCCTGCAACTGTGTGCTGAGGGCGTACATCACAAAGCCGGGCTCTGGGGCCAAGGCCACCGCGCCAGGTGCTTGGCAGGCCAAAGAGAGCAAGGAAATGAGTTCATCTGAGCCGTTGCCCAGCATCAGCGAATAGCCTGCGGGCATATCCACATAAGTTTGGAGCGCGGTTTTCAGGTCTTCTACGCGTTGGCTGGGGTAGCGGTTCAGGGCCACAGCGCCCAATCTGCGACCTAACTCGGCTTGCAAGTCGGGTGAGAGGGTGTAGGGGTTTTCCATGGCATCGAGCTTGACCATGCCTGCGCCCGGCTGGACCATGTATGCGCTCATGGCCTGGATATCTGTGCGAATGAAATTCAATGGGCTCATGAGTGCAAACAAATTATAGTCATCGAATACCTTAAGCATTCAACCTTTCCAAGGAGCCATTTATGAAGAAGCCTTCCCTGTCATCCCGCACAGCCATTTGGGTGGGTGTTTTAGCTCTGCCTTTGCTGAATGCTTGCGGCAATATGAGCGGCATGCTGGAGTGGTCTTCCGCAGATGCGGGTTACACCACGCTTTTCGATGGCTCTGATTTAAACCAATGGAAGCCGGTGGGCAACGCCAATTGGCGACTGCAAGAAAA
The DNA here is from genome assembly GCA_013205525.1 of Burkholderiales bacterium. Classification (GTDB taxonomy): domain Bacteria; phylum Pseudomonadota; class Gammaproteobacteria; order Burkholderiales; family Burkholderiaceae_C; genus Limnohabitans. The sequence continues at coordinate 1,170 of JABMMR010000072.1, forward strand.
CTTGCTGCAAGCCGAGCTGGGCAGCGGTTTTTTGTTAACCCGCCAAAACTACCAAGATTTCCAACTCAAGCTTGATTTTTGGGTAGACGCAAGCGCCAACAGCGGGATTTATGTGCGTCTCACCGATTTGCAAAACATCACCGCCACCAATGCCTATGAGGTAAATATTTACGACGAACGACCCGACCCCAGTTATGGCACCGGCGCGATTGTGGATGTGGCCAAAGTTTCGCCCCTGCGTAAAGCAGGCGGCCAATGGAACAGCTATGACATCACTTTCAAAGGTGAGCATATGGTGGTTTACCTGAATGGAGAGAAAACCGTGGACACCCGCGACAGCCGTATAAGTGCCGCAGGCCCCATCGCTTTGCAGTACGAAAAAGGCGTGGTGAAGTTCAGAAATATCCGCATCAAGGCTTTGTGAATGTTGCAAGCTTTGATGCCGACACCTATGCGATTTTGGTCAAACCCTTGCTGAAGGGCGAGGTTCGCACAGAGGAAGTGGTCAGTCACTGAAGGTGAAGGCCGACAAGGTGGTTTGCATCACGCGGTCGGAAAACACTTTCAGCCCCAAGGAGTTTCCTGCGGCACCTGCCACCGTCATCAATGGCAGCAAATGCTCTTCAGCACCCAATGGATGGCAATCGCGGGCACGCGGGGCTAGTGTCCACTTTGCCAGCAATTGTTCGCGCGCCTTGGGCTCAGCTTGCACCGCGTGGGTGAGCCAATCATCAAACTCGTCAGAGATGGGTGCGTATTGCGGGTTGCCGTAGGCACGCATATGGTGAAAACTCATGCCGCTACCAATGATGAGTACGTCTTCATCGCGCAAAGCTTGTAAAGCGCGACCGGTGTTGAGGTGCTGCACAGGGTCTAGCGAGTTGTGCAACGAGACTTGCACCACAGGAATATTGGCTTGGGGAAATATAAGTTTGAGCGGAATAAACACGCCGTGGTCAAAACCCCGCTTGGCATCTTGTTGTGCAGATATGCCTTGGGCTTGCAGCAAATCCGCCATGCAGGCCGCCAAAGCGGGCGCCCCGGCTGCGGGGTAGGTGAGTTCGTAGGTGTGCGGCGGGAAACCGTGATAGTCGTAAATCAGCGAGGGCTGCGCGCCACTGGTGATACCAACGATCGGCTCTAGCCAGTGCGCTGACACCAACACAATCGCCTTGGGTTGACGCGGCAAGCTACTGGCCGCGTTTTTCAAAAAGTCAGCCATGCGGTCCCATGCATCAATGGGGTTCCAGTCCATGAAGAAACACGGGCCGCCACCGTGCGGAATGAACCAAGTGGGCATGCGTGTTGACGTGATGTTATTCATGTAGCGAGCGATTCATATCGGTAGATTATTTGATTAGGGTCATACCCGCATGCTTGGATGCAGACACATCGAACGTCATGGTGTGCAAACAGCCTGCATCATGGGCAGCGCGTTCAATCAAACAATCGGCCAGCTCTGCCTGACCAGCGCTCAACACCCGCAGTGCACGCAGCACCTGATCAGCACCCTCAACCCGAAACTGTTTGGTACGCAATATGGCTTCCAAGGCTTGACCCGCCTGTTGATCGTCGAGGCCATAGCTTGAAGTCAGCACCCAATACAACTCCACAACCGAAACCATGGCGATAAAGCCAGGTTCATCGCTGGTCAAAGATTCAATCAGTTGGGTGGCTTTAGCAGATTGTTTGGCGTCATCTTGCATGATGTAACGCACCAAGACATTGGTATCCAAACCTATCATCGGGATGCAGCGCCCCGTTTGGCGATGGCGGCATTCATATCTTCAACTGTGACTTTTTGGGTTGCTGTGCCAAACATGCCTTTGAGTGCAGTGACTTCGACAGTCGCGGTGACGAACTCATAACGGTCAGGTGCGATTTGCACAAACTCGACCCGATCACCTGAGACTAGTTTCAAGGCGTTTCGAACATCCACAGGGATGGTGATTTGTCCTTTGGATGTGAGGGTAGCAGTAGACATGGCTTTTCTCCTTTTCCTTACTATTATGTAAGGAGAAGGTTTTGTCAAGTCAATGTTGTCTTTAAAGACGCCCCCGAGCGGTATCACTCCACCGTCGATATGTTTACGATCTTCGGTGGCTTAGAGCAGATCAATACCGAACTGTTTCACCACAAACGCAAAAATGACAAAGCAAGTGACGGTGATAAGGGAACAGGATGCCAAAGCCCACCAGAAGCCAATTTGGTCGAAAAGAAACGGGAAAGCCAAGAACATTGGAAGTGTAGGTACCACGTACCAAAAGGTGTACCAAGCATGGTTTGAAATTTTTTCAGCGGGCTGTTCTTCGATGTACAGCCAAATCAAAGCTAAAAACGTCACCATTGGCAAAGCAGCCATCAGCCCACCTAGCTTGTCGCTTCGTTTTGCGAGCTCTGAAACAAGCACAACTACAGCTGCCGTCAACAAATATTTTGTAATGATCCAAGCCATACTCGAGCCAGTTGCATGTGGGTAAAACGTCAGTTTAGTCCACCATGCTCTGGTTTGATGTAGAAATCGGACAATGTGTTCGTCGTGACCGTCACAGACTACTCCACTGTGACAGACAGGTAACGCAAGTGAGTAATTTGACTTTTCTTGATTATTTGAGTACTTATTTTGTA
>JABMMR010000073.1 GCA_013205525.1 Burkholderiales bacterium
GATGGTCGAGGTGATGGCGTTGTCGATAATCTCAACAGTGTTCATCTTGCGGTAGCGGCGAAAGTTCTCGCGCACTCTATCAAAAATCACCACCGACTCGTTCACCGAATAACCCAGCACCGCCAGCACCGCCGCCAGCACGGGGAGCGAAAACTCCCACTGGAAGTAGGCGAAAAAGCCCAAGATGATGATCACATCGTGCAAGTTGGCAATGATGCCAGCCACCGCGTATTTCCATTCAAAGCGAATGGCCAAATAAATCATGATGCCAATGACCACGCAGGCCAAGGCTTTGAGGCCATCAATGGCCAACTCGTCGCCGACTTGAGGCCCGACAAACTCGGTGCGCCGCAACTGTGCGCTGGGGTCCATTTCTTTGAGGCCGCCCATGACCTTGGTGCTGAGCTCGGCCGCGTTGCTGCCTTTGGCCGCAGGCATGCGGATGAGCACATCACGCGAAGAGCCAAAATTTTGCACTTGTACATCGTTGATGCCCAAAGCGGCGATGCGCTCACGCATGGGGTCGAGTGCCACGGCTTGGGAAAAACTCACCTCCATCAAGGTGCCGCCGGTGAACTCCACTGACAAATGCAGGCCTCGGCTGAAGAGGAAAAATACCGCCAAGAAAAAAGTGATGAAGGACACGGCGTTGAACACCAAGGCGTGGCGCATGAACGGAATGTCTTTGCGGATTTTGAAAAATTCCATGGCAGGCTTTCTTTAATCGGCTTTGGCTTTGGCGATCACATTTTGGGTGGCGGTGTCGGGTTTCCACACCGTGCCGATCGAGACGGTTTGCAAACGTTTTTGACGGCCATACCAAAGATTGACCAGACCTCGCGAGAAAAATACCGCCGAGAACATGCTGGTGAGAATGCCTAAGCAATGCACCACCGCAAAGCCACGCACCGGCCCTGAGCCAAAGGCCAAAAGAGCCAAACCAGCGATCAAGGTGGTGACGTTGGAGTCCAAAATAGTTGACCATGCGCGGTCGTAGCCCATGTGAATGGCGGTTTGCGGTGCCGCGCCGTTGCGCAGTTCCTCGCGCACACGTTCGTTGATCAGCACGTTGGCGTCAATCGCCATGCCGAGCACCAGCGCCATGGCCGCCATACCTGGCAGCGTGAGCGTGGCTTGCAGCATGGAAAGCACCGCCACCAGCAGCAGCAAATTGACCGCCAGCGCCACGCTGGAGATGACGCCAAACAAAGCGTAGTAAATGCACATGAAGGCGGTCACAGCCACAAAGCCCCAAGTCACGCTGTCAAAACCTTTGGCGATATTTTCAGCGCCCAAGCTTGGGCCAATGGTGCGCTCTTCGATGATTTCCATGGGCGCGGCCAGAGAGCCAGCACGCAGCAAAAGCGAGGTGTCAGCTGCTTCCATGGTGGTCATGCGCCCCGAGATTTGCACCCGGCCGCCGCCAATTTCGCTGCGAATGACGGGTGAGGTAACAACCTCGCCCTTGCCCTTTTCAAACAGCAAGATGGCCATGCGTTTACCCACGTTTTCGCGGGTGATTTCTTTGAAGATGCGCGCACCCTTGGCGTCCAAGGTCAGGTGCACCGCCGCTTCTTGGGTTTGGTTGTCAAAGCCGGGTTGCGCGTCGGTGAGGTTTTCACCCGTCAGCACCACTTGCTTTTTCACTATCACCGCTTGGCCACTGCGGTCCAGGTATTTTTCTGCACCCAAAGGCACGGCGCCGCTGCCAATTTCGGCTAAGCGCGCTTCGCTGCTTTCTTCAACCATGCGAATTTCAAGGGTTGCGGTACGTCCCAAAATGTCTTTGGCTTTGGCCGTGTCTTGCACGCCAGGAAGCTGCACCACGATGCGGTCCAAACCTTGTTGTTGGATCACGGGTTCAGCCACACCCAGCTCGTTGATACGGTTGTGCAAGGTAGTGATGTTTTGCTTGAGGGCTTGGTCTTGCACCCGTTTGGCGGCTTCGGGTTTCAAGCTGGCGCTAAGTTTGACTTCGTCGGCTTGGGTTGAAAGCTCGTAGACCAGATCGGGGAACTGCTCGCGCATCAAAGCCACAGCGGCGTCTGCCGTGGCCTGCTCGCGAAAACCCATTTGTATGGTTTCTTTTTCGCGTGAGATGCCGTTGTGGCGAAGGCTTTTTTCACGCAAAGCACTGCGCAAATCGCCACTTAAAGAATCGATTTTTTTGGTCAACGCCGCATTCATATCGACTTGCAGCATGAAGTGCACGCCGCCGCGCAAATCAAGCCCCAAGTACATGGGCGCTGCGTTCAGAGCCGACAACCAAGTGGGTGTGCGCGCAATCAGGTTCAGCGCCACCACATACCCAGCATTGGCCGCATCCGGGTTGAGCGCAATTTGTATCGCGTCTTTGGCTTGCAACTGTTGCTCGGTGGTCTCGAACCGTGCTTTAAGCGAGTTGTTTTCCAAGCCAATCATGGCTGGGCTAAGAGATGCGGCTTTGAGCGCCTCCTCCACCTTGCCCAGCGTCGCGGTATCCACCTTGACGCTGGCGCGTGCAGCAGACACCTGAACCGCTGGCGCCTCGCCAAAGAAATTGGGCAAGGTGTATAAACCACCCACGCAAAAAGCGACAAGGATGACCAGGTATTTCCAAAGGGCGTAACGGTTCATGGCGCAGGCAGGGTTGGTTTATTTGATGGAACCTTTGGGCAGGACTTGCACCACCGCTGAGCGCTGCAGTTGCACCGTCACGCCATTGCCAATCTCGAGGCCAATTTGGCTGTCACTGATGTGGGCAATTTTGCCGAGGATGCCACCCGAGGTGACCACTTCATCGCTCTTGGCCAAAGCGTCGAGCATGGCCTTGAGTTCTTTTTGGCGCTTCATTTGCGGGCGGATCATGACGAAATACAGCACCACAAACATCAGCACCAAAGGCAGCATGCTCATGAGCGAGGAGCCAAGGTCGCTGCCACCAACGGCGGCGGGGGCGGATTGGGCGTAAGCAGATGAAATCATCACAGTAAATTCTCCAGAATCGGGCAACCGGCGATTGTATGCGTTTGCTTATTGTTCCTACGGCTGCCCGAGCGGGGGCGGGCTCGCCCGTCGCTCACCGCCGCAAAGCGACGATGCTCGCCGACGTCCAAGCCCGCTCCCGCTCGGCCAGCCGAAGTGATCGGTTTGGACGGGCGAGTATTTGGGCATTAAAAAACAACTAAAAATTACACTATATTTGTATTAAATAGTTAATATATCGGGCCTTACTACCCGCATATGTATATGTTGCCTCAGCCCGCTCAACCCGACTTACACCAAGCCATCCGCGCCTTGCTGCTGGCCGCCCGCGCACAGGTGCGGCAGAAGGTCAGCACGGCCACGGGGTTGTTGGAATGACTGGAAAACAAACGGTAGTCACAAATTCTGAAGACTCGGTGAGCAGCCTTATCCTGACCCTCAGGTCGTCGCCTGTATTGATCGATACCGACTTGGCCACTCTTTATGGCGTCACAACCAAAGCGCTTAATCAGGCGGTTCAACGAAATACAGATAGGTTTCCGCAAGGTTTTAAATTTCAGCTCAGCCAAGAAGAAAAAAATGAACTGGTCACAAACTGTGACCGGTTCAACAAGCTCAAATATTCCAGTACGCTGCCCCATGCATTCACAGAGCAGGGCGTGGCGATGTTGTCCGCTGTCTTACGCAGCCAAACGGCCATCCAAACCAGCATTTCCATCATGAATGCGTTTGTGGGCATGCGACAGCTCATTCAAAACAACGGGGTTTTGCTTCAACGCATGGATGCTCTGGAGATTCATCATTTGACGCTTGCGCAAGACACTCACACCAAATTTGAAAAAGTATTCACTGAACTGGCCGATAAAAACAACCCCAAACCTTCACAAGGGGTGTTTTTTGAAGGGCAAATATTTGATGCCTACCGCTTCATTAACGATCTTTTTCGCCAAGCCAAGCAATCCATCGTATTAATTGACAACTATGTCGATGACCGCGTTCTAGAGCAGCTTGATAAACGTGCAGAGGGTGTGACAGCTACTATTTTGTGTAAGAAAGTTAGCCGTTCATTACAAAACGATCTTGATCGGCACAACGCCCAATATCCACCTGTCAAAGCCATTGAATTTGGTCTGAGCCACGACCGCTTCCTCATTTTGGATACAAGCAGCGTTTATCACTTAGGAGCTTCACTGAAAGACTTGGGTCACAAATGGTTTGCCTTTTCCAGGCTTGATGAAAGCGCCTTAAAGGTGATGGACCGAGTCAGAGAGTTGCTGGAATAAATGGAGGCCCTATGCGCTGGATAGCGTTCTTTACAGACACGCCCGACATGATGGAAATTCGGAAAGAGCGACAAGACTTGCACCTAGAGTATCTGAAAACAAATGCGTCTGAAATCCTCATCGCAGGTGGGTGTCGAGCGGCTCCAGACGAAGCTTATGTAGGGGGGCTTTGGGTTTTGGAGGTTCCTACCAAAGAGCGAGCCATTGCCCTGATTGAAAACGATCCTTATTTCGTTCCAAGCTGCCGCTCGTACCAGTTACTTGTTTGGGGCAAAGCGTTCGCTGAGAAGTCTGTCAGCCTTTGACGCATGCAGGACGAATGCGGCAAACCTCACCCCGCCAAAGGCGCATGAGGCAGGTCGGCCGCAGCCGACATTGCGTCAGCAGGAGGCCAGGGCGAGCCTGCCTCATGCGCCTTTGGTGAGATTGCTTTGCTGCGGTGAGCAGCGGGCGAGCCCGCAGTGGTCAGCCCAAGCCGCTGGAAAAGGGCTTAAGTTAAATGCACCCCAATCAACCCCGCCAACTCAAACATCCCCACACTGTCCTTGCCAAACACGGTTTTCAGTTTGGCGTCGCACTGAATCGTGCGTTTGTCTTTAGGGTCTTGCAGGTTGTTAGCTTTGATGTAATCCCATAGCTTTTTCATCACCTCGGTGCGGGCCACGGCTTCAGGGCCAATCACCGCAGCTAAGGCGGCGCTAGGCGCTTTGCCGGCTGCGGTTTTGCGCGGGGCTTTGGGCTTGGCTTCTTTGACCGCTTTGGCTGCTGACTTTTTGGCCGCAGGCGTCTTTTTGCCAGGCATGGTTTTGCCGGCTGCTTTGGCCAAGGCGCGGGTGGTGGGTGCGCCGCCTTTTTTCGGGTACTTGCTGGGC
>JABMMR010000074.1 GCA_013205525.1 Burkholderiales bacterium
CAAAGTTGCCTTGGATCTTCATGAGTTGAATATTCCCATGTTGGTGTTGGAAACAGCACTGCCCATCAAATTTGCCCAAACAATCTTTGAGGCCACGGGCATAGCCCCACCTTGCCCTGCAGTTTTTGCTGATCTTGAATCTCTTCCACAATATGTTCAAGAATTACCTCCAGATGTTTCAGTGTTGAAAGAATTTATTGTCAATACGCTGCATGCAAATCCGGTTGCTTGAGGCATGTCAGACCTGTTTGCTCCCACCATGAAATCACCACCTTTACTTTCCTTGGATGAGGCCATAGAGAGACTTTTACAAAAAGCCAAGCCATTGGCAGGGGTGATGTCTGTTTCCACGTTTGACGCTGATGGCTGTATCTTGGCCCAAGACTTGGCGTCAGATTTACAAGTCCCGGCTTTTGACAATTCAGCGATGGATGGCTATGCCCTTAGAACGGCTGATTTAAATTTAAACCAAGGCATGCTCAAAGTGGGTCAACGGATTTTGGCTGGACATGCACCCACCACGTTGCAGCCTGGTGAAGTGGCCCGTATTTTCACTGGGGCACCTGTGCCTTTGGGCGCTGATGCGGTGGTGATGCAAGAAGATGTGGTGGTGGTGGATGACTTGCATGTGAGTTTTAAAACTTTACCTGTGACAGGGCAATGTATTCGACGAAAAGGCGAGGACATAGAAAAAAATACTGTCTTGCTTTCCAAAGGTACCCGTCTTGGCCCCGTGAGCTTAGGCTTGGCCGCCAGTATTGGCCTAGCCAATTTAAAAGTGATGTCACCTCCTAAAGTGGCTTTGTTTTCTACTGGCGATGAGTTGATCATGCCGGGTGAGGTTGCTCCTCATCTTTTACCGCCCGGTGCTATTTTCAATTCAAACCGATTTTTCCTCCGATCTTTACTTGAGCGATGTGGGTGCTGGGTAAGTGATTTGGGTAATGTCCCAGATGACCCCGAGAAAACCTTACTAGCGCTTGCTGGGGCAGCAATGGATCATGATTTGATTTTGACCAGTGGTGGTGTTTCTGTAGGGGAGGCTGATTTTGTTAAACCTGCGGTTCAGTCTCTTGGCGAATTGCAGCTTTGGTCTTTGTCTATCAAGCCTGGCAAGCCTTTTGCCTATGGCTACATCAATAATCAAGCGGACCCAAGCAAACGCGCGCACTTCATTGGACTGCCAGGCAATCCAGTGTCCAGTTTGGTGACGTTTTTGATGTTAGTTAGACCCTTTGTGTTGTCTCTTCAAGATTGCACAGATTTGTTTGTCAGGCCTGTCAAAATCCGAGCAGACTTTGCCTGGCCCAAGGCCGACAAGCGAAGAGAGTTTTTGCGTGTGAAATTCAACGATAAGGGCGGTTTAGATTTATTTCCCAACCAAAGTTCAGGTGTGCTCACCTCCGCCGTCTGGGGTGATGGATTGGTGGACAATTTTCCAGGTACCACTGTTTCTCCTGGAGACATGGTGAATTTCCTTTCCTTCACTGATTTAATGTCATGAAAATAAGCATTCGATTTTTTTCTTCTCTGCGAGAACAACTGGGTATCGGTGTTCTTGAGTTTGAGACACAGTCTAGGGATGTGTCACAGTTGCGTTCTGAGTTGATGCTTTTTCAACCTCAATTTGCAGAAGTATTGGCGCCTGGAAAGGCTATTCGAATGGCGCTTAATCAAGTGGTTTGCGATGGCAGTGAAGCTTTATCTGAAGCTTGTGAAGTTGCTTTTTTCCCTCCTGTGACGGGTGGTTGATATGTCTTTTGAGGTAAAAATTCAAACCGAAGATTTTGATCTCAGTCATGAAGTGGCTCAATTGCGGTCCTCCAAGCCTCAGGTGGGTGCGGTTTGTGCTTTTGTGGGAACTGTCAGAGACAGAAATGAAGGGAGCGATGTTTCCACCTTGGAGTTGGAGCATTACCCTGGCATGACGGAAAAGTCTATTCAACAAATGATGGTCGATGCGCATAAGCGTTTCGATATTATTTCTTCTAAAGTAATACATCGAGTGGGTGTTTTGGGCCCTTTAGACCAAATTGTGTTGGTTGCCGTGATATCTGCTCACCGTGGACAGAGTTTTCAGGCCTGTGAATTTTTAATGGATTATTTGAAAACGCAGGCACCATTTTGGAAAAAAGAGACGGGCCCTCATGGCTCTCATTGGGTTGACGCCAGAGTCAGTGACGATCAAGCCTTGGCCAGATGGGGTATCGACTCTCGAAACGCCTTGGTGAGTTGATTGGGCGCTCTTCCCGCCTTGAATTACCTGTTGACCGCCTCACCTGTTGAACACAGATGAGGTCTTAAGGGATACATATGCGGCTAGACAAATTAACGACGAAATTTCAAGAAGCGCTGTCTGATGCGCAGTCTCTTGCTCTTAGCAAAGACCAAGCCTATATAGAGCCTTGCCATTTGCTGGTGGCTATGCTGAAACAAGATGATGGCCCTCGTTCGTTGCTCGTTAGGTCTGGTGTCAACATTGCCAGCCTTCTCAAAGAAAGCGAAGAGGCTGTGGCCAAATTGCCCGAAGTCCATGGACAAGACCAAGTTCAAGTTGGGCGCGACCTTGTGAATTTGATGCAGGCGGCTGAAAAAGAGTCTCTCAAGAAAGGTGACGAATTCGTTGCCAGTGAAATGTTTTTATTGGCCCTGTCCGACTCAAAGTCGGAGATGGCTCAAATCGCCAGAAAACATGGATTGAGCAGGCAGACATTTGCTGCTGCTGTTGAGTCTTTAAGGGGTGGACAAACTGTCAAGTCAGCTGATGAGGAAAGCCAACGCGGGTCTCTAAAAAAATACACACTCGATTTAACCGAACGCGCTCGAATGGGCAAACTCGACCCAGTGATTGGCCGCGACGATGAGATTCGACGTGCCATTCAGGTTCTGCAAAGGCGCAGCAAAAATAACCCTGTTTTGATTGGCGAGCCCGGTGTCGGCAAGACTGCCATTGTGGAGGGCTTGGCCCAGCGCATAGTAGCCGGCGAGGTGCCCGACTCACTTAAGGGAAAGCGTGTACTGTCTCTGGATATGGCGTCGCTTTTGGCGGGTGCCAAGTTCAGAGGCGATTTTGAGGAGCGGCTTAAAAGCGTGCTCAATGAACTTGCCAAGGACGAAGGTCAAACCATTGTCTTTATCGATGAAATTCACACCATGGTAGGCGCAGGTAAGGCTGAAGGCGCGATGGATGCGGGCAATATGCTTAAACCTGCATTGGCCAGAGGCGAATTACATTGCGTCGGCGCGACCACTTTAGACGAATATCGGCGCTTCATTGAAAAAGACGCGGCCTTAGAGAGAAGATTTCAAAAAATCATTGTGGGCGAGCCAACGGTAGAGGCGACTATCGCCATATTGCGTGGGTTACAAGAAAAATACGAAGTCCATCACGGCGTCGAAATTACCGACCCGGCCATTGTGGCCGCAGCAGAACTTTCTCATCGCTACATCACCGACAGGTTTTTGCCCGACAAAGCCATCGATTTGATTGATGAGGCTGCTGCCAAAATTAAAATTGAAATTGATTCCAAGCCCGAGGTCATGGATAAGTTGGAGAGAAGACTTATCCAGCTGAAAATTGAAAGAGAAGCTGTACGCAAAGAAAAAGATGATGCTTCACAAAAGCGTATGTCGCTCATTGAAGAAGAAATTCTCAAGCTTCAAAAAGAGTATGCAGATTTAGAGGAAGTTTGGAAATCCGAAAAAGCCCAAGCGCAAGGCGGTGCGGTCATCAAGGAAGAAATTGACCGTACGCGGTTTCAAATTGAAGAACTCAAACGCAAGGGCGACTTTAATAAAGTGGCTGAACTGCAGTACGGCAAACTTCCCGAACTTGAAAAAAGGATGAAGGCGGCGCATGCTTTCGAAACTGAGTCCGGGCAAACCAAGCCCATGCGACTGCTTCGTACACAAGTGGGTGCTGAAGAAATTGCTGAAGTTGTTGCTCGTGCAACCGGTATCCCCGTATCGAAATTGATGCAAGGTGAGCGCGAAAAATTACTGCTTATGGAAGAGC
>JABMMR010000075.1 GCA_013205525.1 Burkholderiales bacterium
CAAGCCAGGTATGGCAAAACTTTCGGGGTCGAAAGCCGTGTCGCCATCGGCGTCTGGCAAGCCTGTTGTTTTGAGGTTTTGAAAATCAAACAGCTCGGTGTCTAGCAAATGCGAAGGCGCAACATGTTGCAATGAATTGAACATGATGTCCAAGCGACCAGGGTGTTTTTTCTCCCACTCGCGCAACATATTGCCCACTTGCTGGCGCTGCAAGCCGTCTTGGCTGCCGCACAGTGTGCAAGGAATGATGGGAAATGCTCGGTGTATTGCCCAGCGTTCCAAGTCGCGCTCGGCCACGAAAGCCAAGGGGCGAATGACGATATGGTGTCCCGCATCGCTGACCAATTTCGGCGGCATGCTTTTTAACTTGCCCGCAAAAAACATATTCAGAAAAAAAGTTTGCAAGATGTCATCGCGGTGATGGCCTAAGGCAATTTTGGTCGCACCTATTTCATCGGCCACTCGGTACAAAATGCCACGGCGCAAACGACTGCACAAGCTGCACATGGTTTTGCCTTCAGGAATTTTTTGCTTGACGATGGCATAGGTGTCTTGGGTTTCGATGCGAAAGGGGACGCCCAATGTGCTGAGGTAGTCGGGCAGCACATGCGCGGGAAAGCCAGGTTGTTTTTGGTCTAAATTGACCGCGATCAAATCAAAATGAATGGGCGCGCGGGCTTTCATCTTCAACAAAATATCCAGCATGCCGTAACTGTCCTTGCCCCCCGACATGCACACCATCACTTTGTCGCCTTCTTCAATCATGTTGTATTGAAAAATGGCGTCGTCTACTTGACGGCACAGGCGTTTTTCGAGTTTTTGGGTTTCCCGTTCAATGTGCATAGTTCACCATCTTCCCGCCTCCATGCGGATAGCGACTTCGCAGTCGTCAAAAATTTCCAGTTTGGTGATTTTCACCCGAACCGCTTGCACCCCTTGCAGTTGCATTAAGCGGTGGCAGAGTTTGCCAATCATGGTCTCAAGCAAGTTGACATGCTCGGCGGTGCACTCATCGATGATGATTTGCCGCACCTTGCGGTAATCGAGGACGCGGTAGATATCGTCGGCTTCGGGCAAAAGAGGTTGTGCGCCCAAGCTGAGTTCAGCGTCCACCTGAATCGGTTGGGGTGCCTTTTTTTCGTGGGCCAAAATGCCCAAGTCTGCGTTAAAGCGCAGGCCAGTCAGTGAAAGAATTTGTTGAGGGCTTGTTTGCATATTGAAAGCTTGCTACCAAGTTTTACAGCCGACTCGCTCGGTGCCTATAGACAGGCAGTCGGGATAGACATCGGGTTTTGAAGTGTTGACGCGCGCCGCCATGATGTTGGGATGAGACATGAGTTGATGAAAGAGGGCGTCGCACAATGTTTCTTGTAACTCGTGGTGCTCAACACCAACGGTTTTTTGAATCATCTCTCGCAAAAAATCATAGTTGAGGGTGGAAGAAATATCGTCTGAAGTTGCGGGCGCATCTTCAAGGCGAACACATATATCGATATCAAACCACATTCGCTGGGCTGCGCTTCTTTCGAAATCATGCACCCCAATGCGAACCGGAACATCGAATTGGCGCAAACTCATGAGACGGCAGTGTGTGGCCAAACGCGCATCCATGCTGGCGAAATCAAGCAAACTACTCATGCACCCACCTGTGGGTTGATGCCGAACATGACATCTCTTGCAAGTGGCACCAGGTGCTGTCCGTTATCTGCTTGTAGGGTGCAACCTGTGAGGGCCTGGTTCTCCGCCATGAAAACCGCTGTGCGCGCAATATCAACAGTTTGAATTTGACGTTGCAGCAAATTAATTTTGCAAGCTTGATCGAAATTGTCTTGCGTTTGATCGCCGCTAAGGTAACTCAAGCCTGGCGACAAACCGCAAACCCGAACGCTGGGCGCCAAGGCCTGCGCTTGCAAGGCCACGCTTCTTTCAAGCGCCAGCTTGCTGACGGTGTAGGAGAAGTAATCGGGGTTGAGGTTGTGCACCTTTTGATCTAAAACATGAATCACACAAAAATGCTTTGCAGGGTGTTCGGCTGTTTTCGCTCTGAGCGCCAACGAGTTGGCCAGCAGCAAGGGCACAACCGTATTGGTTTGAAAATGCATTTGTAAAACAGCCGCACTGCTGGAAGTTGCGTCGTCAATTGAAAAAACCGAGGCATTGTTGACAATGCATTGGGGAAGCTGGCCGGTTTGCGACGCACATTTGTCCAGCAAGTGGGTATGCGCATCAGGTGTCGACAAATCTTGCTTGATCAAAATGCAATTTTTGCCCAAGTCATGCAGCATGTCTTGTGTTTCTAGCGCTTCTGTGTCGGAGGTGTTGAAATGACAAACAACATTCCAACCGGCACGCGCAAAGGCCAAGCAGAACTCGCGCCCCAATCTTTTGGCGCCGCCAGTCACCAAGACCCAATCGCTTTGATTCATTTGGCTACCTGTCTGTTCAATTCAAATTTCATCTGTGCTTTCAGCATCCCCTGCACCTATTTTGCGAGCCATAGAATGACCCACATACTTCTGGGCCACTCGAATTATGACTGCTCAAGCGTCTTTGCTGACGACAAAAATCAAACAGTTCATGCAGGCGGCTGGGGATTGGCTGCCCTTTGACCGGTTCATGGCGCTGGCCTTGTACGCGCCTTCGCTTGGCTACTACAGTGCCAGCCAACAGCAGATCGGTCGCATGCCGGCCTCGGGCAGTGATTTTGTGACGGCCCCCGAGATGTCCTCTTATTTCGGCACAAGCTTGGCGCGCAGTGTCAAAGAAGCCTTGGTGCAGACCCACACCCATGCGGTGCTTGAGTTTGGTGCGGGCAACGGCACGCTTGCTTTGCAACTGCTGTCGGCTTTGGGCGAGCAAGTGCAAAGCTACACCATCGTCGAGGTTTCGGCGGCCTTGCGTGAACGCCAAGCACAAACTCTGGCGGCCTTTGCTGCGCAAGTTCGCTGGGTCAGTGTTTTGCCCGACAGCATCCAAGCTGTGGTGTTGGGCAATGAGGTGCTGGACGCTATGCCCGTGCGCTTGTTGCAGCGCACCGCCGGTGTTTGGTATGAAAGAGGCGTGGTCTGGACTGAGGCAGAAAGCTGCTTTGATTGGCAAGACCGTCCCACCGACGATTGCCCGCCCGTGGAGATTGCCGGCGAATACGATTACCTGACTGAAATACACCCACAAGCAGAGTCTTTTGTGCGCAGTGTCGGCGAGCGTTTACAGCGCGGTGCGATATTTCTCATCGACTATGGTTTTCCAGAGGCCGAGTACTACCACGAGCAACGCCATATGGGCACATTGATGTGCCACCAAGCGCACCTGAGCGACAGCGACCCTTTGCAAGATGTGGGTCGCAAGGACATCACCGCACACATCAACTTCACCGGCGTGGCCTTGGCAGCCCGTGAGGTGGGCTTAGAGGTCTTGGGTTACACCAGCCAAGCGCATTTCCTTATCAACAGCGGCTTGCTGGGGTTGCTAGAAAATGCCTCAATGCAAGACAAGGCCATGGCGCAAAAACTGATGCTTGAACACGAGATGGGTGAGTTGTTCAAAGTCATCGCCCTTGGGCGAGGAGAAATTTGGCAGCCTTTGGGCTTTGTGCAAGGTGACAGAACGCACAGGTTGTGAACACATGTTTCGTTGGTTGATTGTGGTTTTCTTGGCCTTGTTATTGATTCAAAGCGTCATGCCTTGGTTGCACAAACTCGGCTTTGGTCGCTTGCCAGGCGATTTTCGGTTTCGCTTGTTTGGGCGCGAGTTCTTTATTCCTTTAACCACCACCATCATTCTGAGTATGGTCTGCGCAGGTTTGTCACGCTTACTCTAGGGACATATGCGACAGTTAACATGACCGCATGGATAAGAAGTTAACCCCATTTAGCACAATGTCACCTATTCAATATGGTGCGAGCAAGCTGTGGCTACTGTCAGTCTTGGCAGTGATGGCATTTGCTGCAAGCTGGTTTTACCCAGACATCAAAAACAAGCTCAGCACCCTCTTGGGTGGGGAAGAAATGGTGGCTTCTGACATTGGCCGCGCCAAGTCCGAGGGCGGCAAAAGTGGCAAAGACGCCAGAGGCGGCGGTGAAGGTTCGCGCAACACGCCGGTCAGCGTGGGCGAAGTACGCAACAGGGATGTGCGTTTCACCGTGCAAGCTGCGGGTACTTTGATGGCGCTCAATACCGCTGTGGTGCGTGCCAAGGTCGACGGCGAACTCAAAGCCCTGCGGTTCACCGAGGGTCAGTATGTGCAAGCCGGACAGTTGTTGGCCGAAATAGACTCACGCCCTTTTGACGCGCAGCTCAACCAAGCCCAAGGCCAATGGGCCAGAGATACCGCGCTTTTAAAAAACGCCGAGCTCGATTTGCAGCGCTACCAAGACTTGCTCAGCAAAGACGCGATTGCCAGACAACAAGTGGAAACACAAGCGGCTTTGGTGCGGCAGTTGCTTGGCACGGTGCAGGCCGATCAAGCGCAAATCGATCTTGCCAGGTTGCAGCTTTCCTACACCCGCGTCACCGCTCCTATCAGCGGACGCTTAGGCCTCAAGCAAGTCGAGTTGGGCAGCTTGGTGCGCGCCAGCGACCCCAATGGGGTGGTCAGCATCACCCAAACCCAGCCTATGGCGGTGGTGTTTTCGGTGCCTGAGATACACGTGCCTTTGATCATGCGGCAATTGAAATTGGGCAAAGCTTTGGTTGTGGAGGCTTGGGACCGCGATCAAAAAATCCGTTTGGCCCAAGGCCGAGTCAGCACCACCGACAACGCCATCGATGTGGCTACTGGCACTTTGCGTCTCAAAGCCACTTTGGATAACCGGGACGGCAGTTTGTTTCCCAATCAGTTTGCCAATATCCGTTTGCAACTCGACACTTTGAAGAATGCATTGGTGGTGCCGGTACAAGCCGTGCAACGCGGCGCAGCAGGCACGTTTGTGTATGTGGTGCAGGCCGATAAAACCGTGCAGGTTCAAGCTGTGCAACTCGAGGCGGTGGAGGGTGACTGGCAGGCAGTCATTGCCGACCTGAAAGCGGGCCAACAAGTCATCACCGATGGCGCCGACCGTTTACGCAACGGCAGTGGCGTGGAGGTGGTGAAAGCGGCCAAGCCATGAACCTGTCGCGTTTGTTTATTGTGCGGCCGGTGGCAACTTCCCTGTTGATGCTCGCACTTTTGTTGTCAGGTGCTTTGGCTTACCGCCTCTTGCCGGTGGCCTCCTTGCCGCAAATTGATTACCCGACGATTCAGATCAACACCCTGTACCCCGGCGCGAGTCCCGAGGTGATGACCGCCACCGTGACCGCGCCCCTAGAGCGACAACTCGGCCAAATGCCTGGCCTGGATCAAATGACCTCGGTGAGTTCGGGCGGTGCATCGGTGATCACTCTGAGGTTCACGCTCAAGCTGCCACTCGATGTGGCCGAGCAGCAGGTGCAAGCCGCGATCAACGCTGCCACCAGCGTCTTGCCCAGCGATTTGCCCATGCCCCCGTCCTACAGCAAGGTCAACCCAGCCGATGCTGCGGTCTTGACCTTGGCCATCAGCTCACCCTCGCTGCCTATCACGCGTGTGCATGACATGGTGGAAAACCGCTTGGCCATGCGTTTGTCGCAAGTCGCTGGCGTGGGCTTGGTCAGCATCGCTGGCGCCCAACGCCCAGCGGTGCGGGTGCAGGTCAATGGCCAAGCCCTGAGCGCAGCAGGCTTCTCGCTGGAAGATGTGCGAAGCGCCATCAATCAAGCCAATGTGAGCATGGCCAAGGGCAGTTTCGATGGGCCAGCACGTGCCTCCAGCTTGGACGCCAACGACCAGTTGCAATCGGTAGAAGACTATGGAAACTTGGTGTTGGCCTACAAAAACGGCAACCCTTTGCGTTTGCGCGATGTGGCGGCAATAGTTGACGCGCCGCAGAACAACCGTTTGTTTGCTTGGGCCAATACCCAGCCCGCCATCATCTTGAATATCCAACGCCAACCGGGCGCGAATGTGATTGAAACCGTGGCTCGCGTGCAGGCCTTGTTGCCGGCATTGCGTGCGGCTTTGCCGCCGAGTTTGGATGTGCAGGTGATGACCGACCGCACCACCACCATACGTGCTTCGGTCCATGCTGTGCAGTTCGAGTTGTTGTTGTCAGTGGCCTTGGTGGTGATGGTGATCTTTTTGTTTTTACGCAGCGCCGCCGCCACCATGGTTCCCGCTGTGGTGGTGCCTTTGTCGCTGGTGGGCACTTTTGCGGTGATGTATTTGGCGGGCTTTTCCATCAACAACCTGACCCTCATGGCGTTGACAGTGGCCACCGGTTTTGTGGTCGATGACGCGATTGTGATGATTGAAAATATTGCCCGTGTTTTGCAAGACCCCGACAGACCGCGTTCACCGTTGGAAGCCGCCATTGAAGGGGCGCGCCAAATCGGTTTCACCATTGTGTCGTTGACGTTTTCGCTGATCGCGGTGCTGATTCCCTTGTTGTTCATGGGCGATGTGGTGGGGCGTTTGTTTCACGAGTTCGCCATCACTTTGGCTGTGGCGATTTTGATTTCCGCGGTGGTCTCGCTGACCCTCACACCCATGTTGTGCGCCCATGTCTTGCGTGTTGACACAACCGACCACAGCACCCTAGGCAACAGCGCTTGGTTGCAGCGCTTGATTGATGTTTACGCCCTTGGTTTGAACTGGGTGCTGGACAGACCTTTGGCCACACTTGCCACCTTTGCCTTGACGCTGGTGTTGACCGTGGCGGCTTATTTAATCAGCCCTAAAGGCTTTTTCCCTTTGCAAGACACGGGTGCTGTGCAAGTCATCACCGAAGGCACGCAGTCGAGTTCTATCGAGGCGATGTCGCAACGTCAACAAGCGCTGGCGCGACTTTTCTTGCAAGATCCTGCGGTGCAAAGCCTAACCTCTTTCATTGGTGTTGATGGCCCGAATGCCAGTGTGAATGCCGGGCGCATGACCTTGAACTTCAAGCCCAAGCCCGAGCGCTCAGAGGACTTGCAGCAAACCTTAGAGCGGCTGAACCGACTCGGGAACCAAATCCCAGGCTTACAGGTTTTCTTGCAACCCTTGCAAGATTTGAGCTTGGATGACCGCGTCGCGCGCAACCAATTTCGTTTTTTACTCAGCGGCCCCGAAGGCCCTGCGCTGGGGCAGTGGTCTGGGCGACTGCAAGAGCGCTTGCGCCAAGACCCAGTGCTGGCCGAGGTGGCGTCTGATTACCAAGACCAAGGCTTGCAAGCCTATGTGCGAATCGACCGAGAAGCCGCCGCGCGTTTGGGGGTGAGCGTCTTGGCCGTCGATAACGCGCTCTACAACGCCTTCGGACAGCGTTTGGTCTCCACTATCTTCACCCAAAGCAACCAGTACCGCGTGGTGCTGGAGGTGCAAGACCCAGAGCGCCAAGGGCTTGCGGCTTTGTCGCGCTTGCATGTGCCTTCGCTGAATGGCACGCAAGTGCCGCTCAGCAGCGTGGCCAAAGTGGAAGAGCGCGCGGCACTGCTGAGCATCTTGCATGTGGCGCAATTTCCGGCGGTCACTCTGTCGTTCAAGCCGGCTGCTGGGGCGTCGCTTGGCGAGGCGGTGCAAGCCATAGAGCGGCATTGGCAAGCCTTGGTTGTCGAGGAAGGCGTTCCTGCTTCTATTGAGACGCGCTTTGAGGGCGCGGCTTTGGCTTTCAAAGCCTCCTTGCTCAGCAGCTTGTGGCTGGTGTTGGCGGCGGTGGTCACCATGTACATTGTTTTGGGCGTGCTGTACGAAAGCTATATCCATCCGGTGACGATTTTGTCTACCCTGCCCTCGGCTGCCTTGGGTGCTTTGTTGGCTTTGCTGGCAGCACGTATTGAGTTGGGTTTGATTGCGGTCATTGGCATTGTTTTGCTGATTGGCATTGTGAAAAAAAACGCCATCATGATGATCGACTTTGCGCTTGATGCTCAGCGTCACCAAGGCATGCCAGCGCGCGAAGCGATTGTCCAAGCCTGCTTGCTGCGCTTTCGCCCGATTTTGATGACCACCATGTGCGCATTGCTGGGTGCTTTGCCGCTGATGTTGGGCAGCGGTGTGGGCAGTGAGTTGCGCCATCCCTTGGGCGTGACCTTGGTGGGCGGTTTGATTTTGAGCCAGTGGTTGACGCTGTTCACCACGCCAGTGATTTACCTGAAACTCGACGCTTGGGCGCGTCGTCGCGCCTCGCCGCCATGAGTTTTTCTGCGGTCTTTATCAACCGACCGGTGGCCACCAGCTTGCTGAGTGTGGGTTTGGCCATGGCGGGTGTGTTGGCCTATGTGCAGTTGCCTGTGGCGCCTTTGCCGCAGGTCAACTTCCCCACCATCTCGGTGTCGGCCAGTTTGCCGGGTGCCAGCCCCGAAACTATGGCTTCCACAGTGGCTACGCCTTTGGAGCGGGTCTTGGGCAATATTGCTGGCGTCACCGAAATGACGTCCAGCTCTTCGCAAGGCAGTACCCGCGTGACCTTGCAGTTTGAACTCAACCGCGATGTCAATGGCGCAGCGCGGGATGTGCAAGCTGCCATCAACACCGCGCAAAGTTTGTTGCCCTCCGGCATGCCCAGCCGTCCCACTTATAAAAAGGCCAACCCCGCTGACAGCCCCATGCTGATTCTGGCTTTGACGTCAGACACCTATTCACGCGGGCAGATGTACGACTTGGCCTCCACCACTTTGGCGCAACGCTTGTCGCAGGTCGATGGTGTGGGGCAGGTCAGCATTGGTGGCGGTGCATTGCCTGCGGTGCGCATAGAGCTAGACCCGAACAAACTCGCTGCCAACGGCGTTTCTTTAGAAATGGTTCGCCAAGCGGTGGTGGCCACCAACGCGCACCGCCCTAAAGGGGTGATTGAAGACCAACACCTGGCCTGGCAAATCGAAGCCAATGACCAAGCCCGCAGCGCGCAAGACTATGCGCCGCTGATCTTGCGCTATGTGAATGGGCAGGCCTTGCGTTTACAAGATGTGGCGCAAGTGCTGGATTCGGTGCAAGACTTGCGAACCGATGGCGTGTCCCAGGGACAACCCGCTGTGTTGTTGGTGCTGAACTTGCAGCCGGGTGGTAATGTGATTGAAACCGTTGACCGGGTGCGTGAGCTGTTACCCAGATTGCAATCGGGTTTGCCAGCCGCGGTGACCATGACGGTGGTGTCAGACCGCTCGCCCACGGTTCGTGCCTCATTGCTGGAGATTCAAAAATCTTTGGCGCTGTCCATGGCACTGGTGATTTTGGTGGTGGGTTTGTTTTTAAAGCGCTGGCAAACTGCGCTTATTCCTGCTGTGGCCTTGCCTTTGTCGCTGGCGGGCACCTGTGTGGTGATGTATCTCATGGGTTTGAGTTTGAACAACCTCACCTTGATGGCCTTGACCATCGCCACCGGCTTTGTGGTGGATGATGCGATTGTGGTGTTGGAGAACATCACCCGACTGCGTGAGCGTGGCATGTCCCTGCGACAAGCCTGTTTTGAAGGCTCGCGTGAGATCGGGTTTACCGTGGTGGCCATCAGCATTTCTTTGGTAGCGGTGTTCATTCCAATATTGTTCATGGGCGGGGTGCTGGGTCGGCTGTTTCGTGAATTTGCGGTCGTCATGACGGCGGCGATTTTGATTTCCATGCTGGTCTCATTGACCACCACGCC
>JABMMR010000076.1 GCA_013205525.1 Burkholderiales bacterium
AAGACCAACCCGTGGTCAACCCCGCCGCACCACCACCGCCCGCCCCTGCCAGCGATGCTTCTTCCGCTGATCCCTTGGGCGATTTGACGCTAAGTAAAACCCAAGTCGGCGACGCTTTTTATTATTTCGTTCAAGTCGGTGCCTTTAACAGCAGCGATGAATCTCAAACTCAAAGGGCCAAATTGGCACTGGGTGGGTTCGATCCCAAGATTTCCGAGCGTGAACAAGGCGGCAAAATCATTTACCGTGTTCGTTTGGGGCCTTTTGAGAGCAAGTCTGAGGCTGAAGACACCCAAGCTAAGCTCAAAGCCACCAAATTCGAATCTGCCTTGATTCGTGTTCAACGCTGATATTTTTCTTCAAGAGGTCAACCATGCAACGCCGCACATTTTCAGCCCTCACCTTGGGCACACTGTCAACCTTGCCTTTTGCCCCAGCCTTGGCGCAAACGGGTTTCAAAGAAGGCACCGATTACCTCAAACTCAGTCAAGCCGTTCCCACCGAAGCGGCCAAAGGAAACGTCGAGGTGCTGGAGTTCTTTTGGTACAACTGCCCGCATTGCAATGCGTTTGAGCCAACGCTCAGTGCATGGAGCAAAAAACTCCCCAAGGAAGTTGAAGTCAAGCGGGTACCGGTGCGCTTTCGCGCCGAGTTCGAGCCGCAGCAACGCGCCTACTATGTGCTCGAGGCCTTGGGTAAAGTTGAAGAGTTGCAGGCCAAAATGTTTGCAGCCATTCACACCGAGCGCCAAACCCTCACCACCTTGGATCCCTTGCTGGCTTGGGCCGAAAAAAATGGCATCCCCAAAAAGCAGTTTTCCGACTTGTTCAACTCGTTTTCTGTGATTGGCAAAGCCCGTCGCGCCACACAGTTACAAGAGCAGTTCAAGGTAGAGGGCGTGCCAGCCTTGGGAGTGGCCGGTCGTTTTTATATCGATGGCACTTTGGCCGGCAGCATGGATCGGGCTTTGCAGATTGCGGATTTCTTGATTGCTGAGGTGCGCAAAGGGCGCTGACAAAGTGGGCGTTTATGCCCCTACAATGCAAGCCATCTACTCAACAGCAATTTTCGTGCCTTGAAAAAAACCTTCTTTTTGTGTTGTATCGCCTTGGCCTTTGAGCTTCCGTTGGCGGCGTGGGCTGAAAAAGCCGACCGAGGCAAGCCTATGAACATTGAGGCGGACAACCTAGACCACGACGAGTTAAAGCAACTAAGCATCTTCACCGGCAAGGTGGTGGCCACCAAAGGCACACTGATTTTGCGCGGCGCGCGTTTAGAAGTGCTGCAAGATCCCGAGGGCTACCAATACGGTTTGCTGATTGCCGAGCCTGGAAAAAAAGCCTTTTACCGCCAAAAGCGTGAAGGCTTGGATGAGTGGATGGAAGGCGAGGGCGAGCGCATCGAGTACGACAGCCGCAGCGATCGTGTCACCCTCACTAACCGCGCTGAACTGCGCCGCTACCGTGGCACAGTCCTGAACGACGACATCACCGGCCAGCGCATCATTTACGAAAACTTGACCGACCAATTCACCGTAGACGGCAAACAAGCCAGCGGCAAGCAGGGCAGCGAATCTTCGGGGCGGGTGCGCGCGGTCCTCACCCCGCGCAAAAAAGACGAGGCAGGCAAGTGACTTCCACGCCTGCCGCCCCCATCAGCCGGTTGGTGGCGCAGCATCTTAAAAAGTCCTATATCAGCCGCACCGTGGTGCATGATGTGTCGATTTCTGTGGCCAAAGGTGAAGTGGTCGGCTTGCTCGGTCCCAATGGCGCCGGCAAGACCACCTCTTTTTACATGATCGTCGGCTTGGTGCGGGCCGAAGCTGGCACCATTTCCATCGATGGCGTGTCGGTCGAAAATATGCCCATTCACCGGCGTGCGCGCATGGGTTTGAGTTATTTGCCTCAAGAAGCCTCAATTTTTCGCAAGCTCAATGTGGCCGACAACGTGCGTGCGGTGTTGGAATTGCAACAAGACAGCCAAGGCAAGGCCTTGGACAAGAAGACCATTGAATCTCGTTTAGAGGGCTTGTTGCAAGAGCTGCGCATCGAGCATTTGCGCGATGCCCCTGCGCCCTCTTTGTCAGGGGGTGAGCGCAGGCGGGTGGAAATTGCGCGGGCTTTGGCGACCCAGCCGCGCTTTATTTTGTTGGACGAACCCTTTGCCGGCATCGACCCGATTGCGGTCTTGGAAATTCAGCGCATCATCGGGTTTTTGAAAGCCAAGGGGATTGGGGTGCTTATCACCGACCACAATGTGCGCGAAACCTTGGGCATTTGTGACCACGCCAGCATCATCAGCGAGGGGCGCGTGCTGGCCGAGGGCACACCCGAGACGATTGTCAATAACCCAGAGGTACGGCGGGTGTACCTGGGCGAAAACTTCCGCATGTGAGGGCGAGGCGCAGCTTATGAAGCAAGGCCTGTCACTTCGCGTATCACAGCATCTGGCGCTCACGCCTCAGTTGCAGCAATCGATTCGCTTGCTGCAACTCTCTACGCTAGAGTTGAGCCAAGAAGTCGAGCAAATGCTGGACGACAACCCGTTTCTGGAAAAGGAAATGGAAGACTTGGCGGTGCGTGAAGACTTTGGCTTGGAGCAAGAAAACACGCAAGCCGCCAGCTCTGAGGCCGAGCCCGACAGTTGGGACGGCCCCATGGACCGCTTGAGCGAAGTGCGCGTGGAAACTGCCAGCGAGACCACCTCGCCTATCGACGCCGAGGGCGTGGCCGAGAGCTGGGATGGCGACGGCAGCGTGGAGTTTTCAGCTGACGACAGCGAGTGGGGTTGCGACGCACCGGCGCGCAACAGCAGCAGCAATGATGACGATGAAAAAGCCCAAGCCACCGAGTTGGCGCGCAACCAAGAGTCGCTAACGGCGTTTTTGCATCGTCAAGCCTTGTCGCTTCGCTTGGACGATACCGACCGAGCAGCTTTGCGTTTTCTCATTGAATCTTTGAATGACGAAGGCTATTTGGAAGACAGTTTCCAAACCTTGGCCGAGAGTTTGGCGGGTGACGACCTCGAGCAGTGCGAAGAGTTGGTGCACCGGTTTCAGGTGGCGCTGAGCTTGCTGCAAAGCTTGGAGCCCACTGGCGTGGGTGCGCGTGACTTGGGCGAGTGTTTGCGTTTGCAGTTGCAAACCATTGCCGCAGACACCGAGTTGCGCGCCGAGTTGCGCGCTTGTGCACTGGCGATTTGCAAGCAACCCCTAGAGCTGTTGGCCAAGCGAGATTTCAAGCGCTTGGCGCTGCTGGTCAACGACAGCGAAGCGCAGGTCAAACTCGCCATCGCGCTGATCGCACGTTTAGAGCCCAAGCCGGGCAGGCGTTTCATTGATGTCGAGCGCAATGTCATCATCCCCGACGTGCTGATCTTGCCGCATGGCGTGGATAAGCAAGGCACGCCGCAATTTCGCGCCATGCTCAACCCCGAGGTGATGCCACGCCTGAAGGTGAACGATATATATGCCAACGCTTTAAAGGGCGGCAAAGGCGACGGCCATGCGGGCTTGCAGCAACGGTTGCAAGAAGCACGCTGGATGATCAAAAACATCCAACAGCGCTTTGACACCATCTTGCGCGTGAGCAACGCCATCACGCAGCGGCAAAAGAGCTTTTTCATTCACGGCGAACTGGCCATGAAGCCCATGGTGCTGCGCGAGATTGCCGAAGAGTTGGGGCTTCACGAGTCCACCATCAGCCGCGTCACCACCGCCAAGTACATGCACACACCATACGGCACGTTTGAGCTGAAATTTTTCTTTGGCTCGGGGCTGGGCACCGACAGCGGCAACAACGCGTCCAGCACCGCGGTGCGCGCCCTCATCAAGCAACTGATTGCCAGCGAAAACCCGAAAAAGCCTTTGTCGGATAACCAACTCTCGGACATGCTCAAAGAGCAAGGCATAGACTGCGCGCGTCGCACCGTCGCCAAGTACCGCGAAGCCCTGCGTATAGCACCCACCAACCTGCGTAAAACCCTGTGAACGCCTTGCAATTGTTTGTGCCCTGCGCTGCAGGGGTGGAATCTTTTTTGGCCTATGAGGTGGCGCACATCACAGGGCTGGCTAGCCGCGACACGCAAACCTTGCGCGGCGGTGTGCAGTTGCAAGCCTCGTGGCGCGCGGCGCTGCAACTCAATTTGCACAGTCGCTTAGGCATGCGGGTGTTGATCCAGTTGGCGCACCAGCCCTATGCCAGCGAGGACGACATCTACAACGCGGCCAGTGCCGTGGCTTGGGAAATGTGGTTCACGCACAAGCAAAGTTTCAGGGTGGAAATCACCGCGCAGCACAGCCCCTTAAAGAGTTTGAACTTCGCCACCCTCAGGGTGAAAGATGCGATTGCCGACCGTTTTCGCGACAAAAGCGGCCAGCGTCCCGATGTGGACACCCAACGCCCCGATGTGCGGGTCCATGCCCACCTGACTGAGAAAATGCTCACCCTGTATTTGGACACCACCGGCGAGCCGCTGTTCAAGCGTGGTTGGCGCGAAGACACGGGAGACGCGCCTTTGAAAGAAACCTTGGCTGCCGCCATGTTGGCCGCCAGTGGTTGGAGCATGCCACTGCTCACCGCACCCGGTGAGACCCCACCGGTCGTGCCATCGGTGGCGGGTGTCGAGCAAGGCCTGCCCTTGTACGACCCGTGTTGCGGCAGCGGCACCATCGTTATTGAAGCCGCGCAAATTGCGTGTCGCATGGCCGCCGGTTTACAGCGGCGTTTTGGGTTCGAGAAACTGCGCGTGTTTGATGCCCATGTGTGGCAGCAGCTGCAAGACGAGGCGCGGGCCCTTCAGTGCGGGCCGCGTGCGCCCGTGTTTGGCAGTGATGTGACCTTTCGCATGGTCGACTTCGCGCAACGCAATGCCGAGCGTGCCGGTGTGGCCAAGGCAGTGAATCTGCGCGGGGGCGACGCCTTGCAGCGCATGCCACCTACCGAAGAGCTTGGTGTGATGTTGGTTAATCCGCCTTACGGCGAGCGCATAGAAGCTGCTGGTGTGGCGGGGGCGGCCAGCCTGGCGCGCAGCGGTCGCGAGGTGGGGCAGGTGGAAGATGGCGGCGAGTTTTTCAGCCAACTGGCCAGCCATTGGAAGAAAAATTACACCGGCTGGCGCGCTTGGGTGCTCACGCCTGACCTGAAGCTGCCTGGGCGTATGCGCCTGAAAGAGTCGCGCCGAGTGCCGATGTGGAACGGTCCGATTGAGTGCCGCATGTTCCGCTTCGACCTGATGGCAGGCTCGGCACGCAAACCGACGGCGTGATGTCTCCGCCTGTGGTGATCGACACCAACATCGTGCTCGATATCTGGGTTTACCAAGATCCCGCCACGCCGCCTCTTTTGCAAGCCTTAAAAGAAGGTGAGTTGCGCTGGTTGGCTACGCCACCCATGCGTGAGGAGTTGTTGCGGGTGCTGGACTACCCGCATATTGCCCGCCGACGCGAGCGCGACGGCCTGAGCGCACACGAGGTGCTGGCGGACTTTGACGGCTTGGCGCAGATGCAAGCCGTGGCGCCCAAAGCGCCCTATGTGTGCAAGGACGAGGACGATCAAAAGTTCATCGATTTGGCCGTGGCTCACCAAGCTTTACTGCTGAGCAAAGACAGGCAGGTGCTGCGCTTGACCCATCGTTTGGACAGATTGGGGGTGGCTGTGCGACAAAAATGGGTTCTTTTATATTAAATAGTTAATAATTATTCTATACTTTATGATTAAAATAACTATTTTAACCATTTTGGATAGGTAGAACACCATGCGCAGCACTCAAATGATTCGTGAAATCCAAATCAAGCTACCCGGCCAAGCGGTTTGGGATAAGTTGGCCGACTTTGGCAACATCTGTCACGGCCATCCGGCCGTGTCAAAGTCTTTCATCACCTCAGACCAAAAAACGGGGGTGGGCGCTACCCGACATTGCGACTTCACCATGCTGGGTGCCAGCGCTGAAGAGCGAGTGATCGAATGGGACGAGGGCAAAACCATCACCATCGAGGTCTACGAGCTAAACAAAATGCCAGGAATCGACAAGCTCAGCTTGGCTTTGAGCGTTGCCCCCGCGGGCGAAAGCTCGGTGTTGCGCGGCACCATGACCTACACCATGAAAAATGTTCTCTTTGATATCATGAATTCCTTGGTGATGAAACGCATGAATTCCCAACTGCTTGACGGCATCATGGCCGGTCATAAAAAATACATGGAAACAGGTGAGATCGTGAACGAAAAAACACCGCTTGACTTAAGCCAAGTCGTGCGTGTGGATTAAAACATCCAAGGGGTCTATGGCATTACTTTTCAGTTCAGTGCAAGCGTTTGAAGCCTACCAAAACTTGCAGCACCAAGCGCAGGCTAAGTGGCGCCTGCAAGAAGACGCATTACAGGTGGAATGGAAATTTAAAAACTTCGTTCAAGCCATGTCCTTCATGAATGCGGTAGCTGAGGTGGCCGAGCGCATGAACCACCATCCCGAGTGGAGCAATGTATACAACCGTGTCAGCGTGCGCTTGACCACCCATGACGCGGGCGGGCTCACCCATTTAGATTTCGCGTTGGCACAAGCCATGGACAGCTTGGCTATCACCGCTTCCCAAAGTTAAACACGGCGCTTACAGGCTGCGTTGATTCAGAAGCGCTAGCAACTGCCCCAGTGCATGGGCTTGGGTGGCCAAACGCACGGCCGCACGGTCGCCCTCAAAGTGGCAGGTTTGCACTTTCACCCACACGGTTTCTGCGCCAATCGTGGGGCCGCCGTCGGTGGGCAGACCCCAGGCAAAACACACCGTTCCCACGGGCTTGGCTGGGCTAGCGCCTGTGGGTCCCGCAATGCCCGTGACCGCCACGGCCACTTGTGCCTTGCTGTGGTTCAAAGCGCCCAACACCATGGCTTGGGCAACTTCCTCGCTGACCGCGCCGTGCCG
>JABMMR010000077.1 GCA_013205525.1 Burkholderiales bacterium
ACTTCAAGGCATTGAAGCCGCTGGTGCAATAGACTTCACCGCCTTGCGACAGCGGCGCCAAGATGCCCGCAATCAGGCCATGAATGTGAAAGAGCGGCATGACATTCAAGCCGCGATCAGAACTGCTAAAGCGCGTGCTGAGCGCAATGTTTTTTGCAGATGCACTCACATTGCGATGCGTCAGCGGAACAATTTTGGGGCGCGAGGTGGTGCCCGACGTGTGAAGAACCAAGGCCACATCATCAGCTTGGGCAGCACCAGGGTGTTGCGCAGTTTTGGGGGCGAGGCCATGCATGTTCAGTGTGAAAGAACCCGCACCTAAGGTGGGTGTGGGTTCGAGTTCAATGAGTGCAATGCCCATTTTGGCAGCCACAGCAAGGGCAGGGCTGCTGGAGCCCTTTTCAACCACCAAGGCCTTGGCGTTCAAGTCGTTCAGATAAAACTCAAATTCATCGGCACGGTAGCTGGGGTTTAAGGGGGCTGATGTACAGCAGCAAGCTGTCGTCACAAAACTGGCGGCCATTTCTGCGCCGTTGGGCAAAACCAAGGCCACGCGATCGTGGCGGCCAATGCCAACTTGGTTAAAGGCTGTTTGAACGTACTGACTCAGTTGACGGAAGGCTGAATAGGTGAGGGGCGCGCTGTCAGGAGCACTTAAACAAGTAGATTGGGCATTTCCGGCCGCCAGAAGTTCTATCAGGGTTTTCATTGGTCAGTGGACGAAAAGTTGAATTTAAAAGGTTTAAACCTAGACAAAATACGCATCGTTCTATAACGATACTTTTCAGTATACTTGGTCACCAGGGAGTTTATTGTGAAAAATCATCTAAAGATGAGCTTCCAATCAGATGCTTCGGCCCCATGCTGCGTGATCCAAAATTTGTGGGCTTTTTGGGGACTGGTGAAAACTCAGTCGAGGCAAAGTCCTTTGCCTTTTTTCAACACACTCTGCTCGAGCAAGCGCGTCACGGCGTAAACCGAGTCGAGTGTGGGTGTGGGCATGTTGCAAATTTTGCCAAGCTCTATCACGCTGCCTAAGAGTGCTTCTAACTCCAAAGCCTTGCCGTGTTCAATGTCCTGCAGCATGGAGGTTTTGTGGGCGCCCACAGCTTGTGCACCGGCAATCCGTTTGTCAATGCTGATTTTGAATTGAACGCCTAGTTTTTCTCCCACCGTTTGAGCTTCCGTCATCATGCGTGCTGCTAAATTTCGCGTGAGATCAAAATTGCAAATGTCTTCCAGCGTGGCGTGCGTTAAAGCAGATACAGGGTTAAAGGTGAGGTTGCCCCAAAGCTTGACCCACAACTCGCTGCGAATGTCTGTGGACACAGGGGTTTTGAATCCTGCAGCAATCATGGCCTGCGCCAATGCCGTCACTCGTTCTGATTTTTCGCCGCTGGGTTCGCCCAAGGTAAAGCGGTTGCCTTCAATGAGTTTGACAACGCCAGGCGCGACCAACTCAGCGGCTGGGTAAACCACCGCACCAATCACCCGTTCTGGGCCAATGTGCTGCCACTGCGCACCACCAGGATCGATGGAAGTCAATTGACGGTTTTGATACTCGCCTACCAGGTTGTAAAAGTACCACCAAGGCACCCCATTTTGCAGCGTGACAACGGCGGTGTTGTCATGGCACAGCTTTCCAATTTGTTCTGCCACAGGGCTGACCTGATGCGACTTCATGGTCAAGAACACATAGTCGTGGGGCGCGGCCTGCTCTATGCTGCAGGCCTTGACGTTGGGGGCATGCAGCGATGTGCCGTCTTCCAAGTTCAGTGTCATGCCATTGGCTTGAATGGCTTTGAGGTTTTCGCCGCGGGCAATGAAAGTGACGTTGTCGCCCGACAAGGCCAACTTGACACCGAGGTAACCCCCAATGGCGCCGGCGCCCACAATGGCAATGTTCAAACTCATGCTGACTCTTTCATGGTGTTAGAGAGAGTGCCAATGCCTTCAATGGAGACTTCGACCACAGCCTCATTTTGCCAAGGCATGGCCCCGAGCGAGGTGCCGCAAGAAATAACATCGCCCGCTTCTAAGGTCATGCCTCTGGAGAGTTTGGCGACCAACTCTTGCGGTGAAAAGAACATGTCGCTGACCCCATAATTCTGGCGTTCGCGGCCATTTACGGTAGCCGTCACGATGGTTTTGCTGCAATCTAAGTCGGTCGCGATCCAAGGGCCGAAAGGGGTAAAGCCATCAAAATTTTTAGCGCGGGTCCATTGCTCAAAGCTGGCGTCTGAACGCAGCAGTTCAACGGCAGTGACATCGTTGACACACGTGTAACCAAAAATATATTGGGCTGCTTCTTCAAGGGGAATGTCACGGCCGCGTTTGCCAATGACGATGCCCAGTTCGGCTTCGTACACCACTCTGCCGACATCTTGTCGGGGCCGAATCACAGCTTGAAGATGATGCGAAAAGGAGTTGGGCGATTTGAGAAAATAGAGCGGCTCTGTGGGTGCGCTCCAGCCATTCTTTTCTGCAGCTGCTTTGAAATTGTTCCAAAGGGCCAACACCTTGGTGGGCTGGCAAGGCGCCAAAATCTCAAGGTCCGACAAAGGCAAGGTGGAGCCCGTGGGTTGAGGATTTTCAAACACAGAGCCTTGATGAACATGGAGGGTGTCACCCACCAATTGACCCAAGCCAACCTGGCCTTGGTGAGAATAACGCAGCCACTTCATGTGGTTCTCCTACCGGCGGATTCGAGATGTTTTAAAAGGTGTCTGCAAGTGCCACTGGACCGGCATCCTGAACCGGGGTTCAGGTGGGCTAGGTCAGACTGGCGTTGGGTTCATCTGACGCGAGATGATCACGCTCACCAGACG
>JABMMR010000078.1 GCA_013205525.1 Burkholderiales bacterium
AAGTAGAAATTGCCATCACTTTTAATTTATTTGACGAATTTAACTATAAAGCACTGATATGTCAGTACTGCCCCTCGGTGAGGGTGTCTAACTGAAAACGCCCGCTTTTGTGCCACAACCAAGTTTCGGTGAACTGCACCCGCTTGGAATGAGCGGGGGCTGGAAAAGGTGCCGATTGAATGATGGCTTGTTCGATCTCTTGCTTCACCTCGGGCGCATGCTTGGGCACCCGTACCCAATCGATATGCCCAACTTGTCCTGAGGACTCTATGTGTATAACCACCACCACCACGGCTTTCAACATAGGCGGGAGTTTTCCTTTGTAGATGCGCGCTGGCATGCGCCGGTAAATATGGCGGGCTGCATCGCGGCGGTAGTTGGCGCTGCTGGCCTCATATAGCGGTGGGCTGGTCGCTTTGGCTGCTGAAACTGAAATGTCTGTTGTGGGGGCTTGTGGTTGTTCAGGCTCAGGCGGCGACGGGGCAGCGCTTGCATCTGGCGCGGGCGTTTCGGGCGTTTCGGGCGTTTCGGGCGTTTCGGGCGTTTCGGTAGGGGGTGGCGCAGACTCAGCGGGCTTGGGCTGATGAACAACCACGGGCTTGGTGGCACAAGCCACCAAGACAAAGACCATGAACATTGCATAAACTGCAGACCCCAACCTCATGGCGGCTCCTTGCCTCAACGAATGAGGGCTTGGCCACTATCCTACTGTTTTGTATCAGGGCGCAGGCGCAGCCCTGAGTTTTTCCTCATAGGCTTGCAAGCGTTTTTCACGTTCTGCCAAGTAAATTTGGTGTTCTTTTTGCATCTTTAAGCGACGCTGGGCACTTTGCTCAACTTGTTGGTTGTCAAGAATCATTTGCCGTCTGGCATTGGTGGCCATTTGATCGTTCGCGGCTTCGACACCTTTGGTCAACATGCGACCCGTGTACCAAAAAATTACCACAGGAAAAAACACCACAAACGCAGCCCATACCCACAGATCTTCGTTTTCGGAGGAGTCGGATTGCAAATATTTTTGAAAGTCAAAGGTGGCCATGGTGTGCTTCGCGACTTGAGATAACTGTGAATCGACCCGAAAGCCGCGAACTTGAGGCGATGCGCTATGCTCGCCAGCCATGTCTGTTTCACCTCTTTACTCGCAAGACCCCGCAGGGTTTTTGCGCCAACTTTTTGATGCGGCGGTGGCGCGTGCTCAGCCTCTCTTGAACATGCCCCACTGTTTGCCCACTGTGCCGCGTGGGCGCACTTTGGTCTTGGGCGCAGGCAAGGCCGCAGGCGCCATGGCCCATGCTCTAGAGGCTTTATGGCCAGCAGATGCAGAGTTGTCTGGTTTGGTGGTCACCCGTTACCACCACACGCCCCCCCGACCCCAAGGTTTGGCTCAACGCATTGAGGTGGTGGAAGCCGCCCACCCCGTCCCTGACGAAGCAGGGCTTAAGGCGTCCGAGCGCATGCTGGCTTTGTGCCAAGGCCTCACACAAAACGATTTAGTGATTTGCTTGGTTTCGGGTGGCGGCTCGGCACTGCTCACCTTGCCCGCCCAAGGCCTCACCTTGGCGGACAAGCAGCAGATCAACCGCGCTTTGCTGGAGAGCGGGGCCAATATTGTGGAAATGAACACGGTGCGCAAACACCTGTCGCGCATCAAGGGTGGACGCTTGGCTGCAGCTTGTCACCCCGCGCAGGTGGTGACGCTGACCATCAGCGATGTGCCAGGCGACGATCCGGCGGTGATTGCCAGTGGGCCCAGCGTGCCAGACAGCACCACCTGCGACCAAGCCATCGCTATCTTGCAGCGTTACCGCATCGCTTTGCCCGATGCTGTGTGGGCCGCTTTACGTGCGGGCGACTTGGAAACGCCCAAGCCGTCAGACCCCGTGTTTCAAGGCCACAGCGTGCAAATGTTGGCCACGCCGCAACAGTCTCTAAAAGCTGCCGCCGAGTTGGCCCGTCTTGCGGGCTTGAATGCTTATGTGCTGTCAGACGAGATAGAGGGTGAATCGCGTGAGGTGGGCAAGGTGCATGCCGCCTTGGCGCGTGCCGCGGCCAAAGGTGAGGGGCCGTTTCAAAAACCTTGTGTCATTTTGAGCGGCGGTGAAACCACTGTGACGGTGCGTGCGCAAGCGCCTGACACGCCACGCGGCAAAGGTGGACGGGCTGGCGAATTTTGCTTGGGGCTGGCAGTTGCCTTGCAGGGGCAAGCGGGGGTATGGGGCTTGGCGGCCGACACCGATGGCATTGATGGCGTAGAAGATAACGCCGGTGCGCTGGTGATCCCTGACACGCTTACACGCGCTGACGCATTGGGACTGAGACCCTCGGCGTATTTGGACCGCAATGACAGCTACCGGTTTTTTGAAGCTCTGGGCGACTTGGTGGTAAGTGGCCCCACCCACACCAATGTGAACGATTTCAGAGCGCTGCTGGTGCTTTAGAGCAGCTTGACCACGGTGGCCGCCACGCCTATGGCCAAAACCATGAGGCTGCCTAACTTGATGACCATGCGCTGCTCGAGTAACTGCATGTCTTTTTGCACTTCCAGCCTCAGAAGTTGCATGTCTTTGCGCAGGTCTTGGCTCTGCAGTTGCATGTCTTTGCGCAGGTCTTGGCCTTGTAGTTGCATGTCTTTGCGCAGGTCTTGGCCCTGTAGTTGCATGTCTTTGCGCAGGTCTTGGC
>JABMMR010000079.1 GCA_013205525.1 Burkholderiales bacterium
GGCTTATTCCTGTTTCAGCCGCCATGCGCGTGTCGTGGCTGGAACACTGTTTGAAAAAGAACATGCATGCGAAAGGTACCCCTTTTGTGACTAGAATGGGTCTTATATAAGAGATAAAACCTCAACCCCTTCAGGAGACAAAAATGACTTTGCCCGCCACATCTGTTCTGGAATGCATTTACCAGCACGAAAAAAATCTTGCTGACCACGTTTTTCTGACCCAGCCCATAGGCCAAGGGCGGGTGCTGGACTACACCTGGGCACAAACCGTCGATCAATCCAGACGCATGGCCGCGCATTTGAAAACCTTGGGGCTTCCCCATGGGGCAAAAATTGCCATTCTGTCGAAAAACTGTGCTCACTTTTTCATGACAGAAATGGCCATCTGGATGGCCGGCTACACCACCGTCGCGATTTTCCCCACCGAAAGCGCCGACACCGTGAAGTTTGTACTAGAGCACTCTGAGTCCAGCCTGCTGTTTGTCGGCAAGCTCGACGAATGGCACAAACAAGCCCCAGGTGTGCCCCAGGATTTACCTCGCATCGCCTTGCCTTTGGCGCCTGAGACGCCCTACCAAAGCTGGGACGCCATCACCTCAAGCACCGAGCCTTTGCTGGGCGATGTGCTGCGCGACGACAACGACTTGGCGATGATTATTTACACCTCGGGTTCCACCGGACAACCCAAGGGCGCGATGCACAACTTTGCGCGCATCAGCGCCGTGGGTCACGGCATTGCCAAACGCATCAACGACAGCTTGGGTGACAACCGCGATCACCGCATGTTGTCTTACCTGCCACTGGCGCATGTGTTCGAACGTGCATGGGCTGAAACCGTGTCTTTGGTGCATGGTCGTATCCATATGTTTTTTGCCGAAAGTCTGGATACGTTCATCCTCGACTTGAACCGCGCACAGCCCACCATTTTTGTGTCGGTGCCGCGTTTGTGGTTGAAGTTCCAGCAAGGTGTGTTTGCCAAAATGCCTGCCAGAAAACTCAATTTGCTGCTGTCCCTGCCCTTTATTGGCAAGGTGGTGGCCAAGAAGGTGCTGACCGGCTTGGGCTTAGACAAAGTGGAGATGGCCGGCAGCGGCTCAGCCCCTTTGCCACCCGACTTGATTCGCTGGTACCGCCGACTGGGTTTGAATTTGGTCGAGGGCTATGCCATGACCGAAGACTTTGCTTACTCACACAGCTCCGATGACACCTACAACGAACCCGGCTATGTGGGTATTCCGTATGAAGGCGTGCAGGCCCGTATCAGCGAGGAAGGGGAAATTCTCATCAAGTCGCCTGGGCAAATGGTGGGCTATTACAAGCGCCCCGATCTTGATGCGCAAAGTTTCACTGCTGACGGCTTCTTTAAAACCGGCGACTTGGGTTCGCGTCGCCCCGATGGTCAACTCAAGATCACCGGCCGCTTGAAAGAGTTATTTAAAACCAGCAAGGGCAAATATGTCGCGCCCGCCCCCATTGAAAACCTGTTGAATGCCCATCCCATGATCGAGTTGTCCATGGTGTCGGGTTCGGGTTTCGAGTCGGCTTATGCCCTGGTGGTCTTGGCCGAAGACCTGCGCCCCAAACTTCAGCAAAACGAGGTTCGCTCTGAGGTGGAAAAAGCCTTGGTCGAGTTGCTGGCCAAGGTCAACAAAGAAGTCGCCGAATATGAACGTCTGAAAATGTTGGTGGTTGCGGCTCAACCCTGGAGCATTGAAAACGGCTGCTTGACGCCCACCATGAAAATCAAACGCAGCCATATTGAGTATTCGGTGCAACACCAACTCGACAATTGGTACGCCAACAGCAAAGTGGTGATTTGGTCTTAAACCTTGGGGCGGGGTGACAAACCCCAGGCCACACCACCGGCGACCAAGCCCCAAAACGCCGGGCCTATGCCCCACACACTCAAACCCGAGGCGGTCACCAAAAAAGTGATGAAAGCCGGCTCGCGGGTTGATACATCAGCCAAAGAATTCACCAGCGCATTAGCGATCGTGCCAAACAGCGCCAAGCCGGCAATCACCATCACCAAGGCCTTTGGCAAAGCGGCAAACAAGCTGACCACTGAAGCGCCGGCCAAGCCCATCAAAATATAGAACACACCAGCGCTCATGGCCGCGGTGTAGCGCTTGTTTTTGTCCGGATGCGCCTCTTGGCTTGAGCAAATCGCTGCTGTGATGGCCGCCAAGTTCAGCGCAAACGCACCAAAAGGCGCCAGCAGCAAATTGACCACGCCAATCCAGCCCATCACGGGTGACAAAGGCGGCGCATAGCCATGCGCTTTCATCGCCGCCACGCCTGGGATGTTTTGCGCGGCCATGGTGATGATGAACAAAGGCAAGGCCATGCCAATCAAAGCAGCCAGACTGAATTGCGGCGTCACCCACACCGGTACTGCCCACTGCCAATCAATGCTTTGCCAATCTACACTGCCCTGCCAAGCGGCAAGGGCGGTGCCTGCGAACAAAGACAAGACCACGGCATAGCGGGCTTGCCAGCGTCTGGCCAGTAAATACACCAGCGTCATCAGCAAAGGCATTGCCCACTGCTGGGACATGGTGACAAACACATCCAAGCCCAAACGCAGCAACACCCCGGCCAACATGCCATAGGCCAAGGGCAAAGGTATGCGGTGCATGAAACGCTCAAACACACCACTGAAGCCCACCGCCATCACCAATAAAGAAGACACCACAAAAGCACCCATGACTTCTGGCATGGGCGTGCCACTGGCCGCGGTGATCAGCATCGCGGCTCCTGGTGTGGACCACGCAGTGACCACCGGTTGTTTGTAACGCCACGACAAGCCCATGCAGGTGATGCCCATGCCCAGACCCAGCGCCCAGATCCAAGACGCCATTTGCGCGGCATCTGCGCCAGAGGCTTGCGCCGCATGAAACACCACCGCCACAGAACTGGAAAAACCCACCATCACCGTGACTGCGCCGGCAAACACAGTTGACACAGAGACATCTTTAATGAAAGACATGCGAGGCTTTCCTTTGATCGGCCAAACCCGCATCCTATCCCCGCTTTGTCTTAGCTAAACCCCTAAGCGATATCTAGGCGACACCTCTGTGAACGGACAGGGGCTAACATGTCTGAAGTTTGTTCAGGAGTTTCCATGACTGTCATCACCCATATTGCAGACCTTCAAGCCTTAGCGAAAAAACGTGTGCCGAAAATGTTTTACGACTACGCCGATTCAGGCAGTTGGACCGAAAGCACCTACCGCGCCAATGAAGATGATTTTCAAAAAATCAAATTTCGCCAACGCGTGGCGGTCAATATGGAAGGCCGCGATACCAGCAGCACGATGATTGGCCAAACAGTAGCCATGCCTGTGGCGATCGCGCCCACCGGCATGATTGGCATGCAACACGCCGATGGCGAAATTTTGGCCGCACGTGCAGCGAAAAAATTTGGCGTCCCCTTCACCTTGTCGACCATGAGCATTTGCTCTATCGAAGAAGTGGCGCAACACGCGGGCGCCGGATTTTGGTTTCAGCTATACGTCATGCGCGACCGCGAATTTGTGGCCCGCTTGATTGAACGCGCCAAAGTCGCGGGTTGCACCGCACTGGTGTTGACGCTGGACTTGCAAATCTTGGGGCAACGCCATAAAGACATTAAAAACGGTTTGTCTGCGCCGCCCAAACCCACCATCGCCAACCTGATCGACCTCATGACCAAGCCTGGGTGGTGCATGGGCATGCTGGGTACACCTCGTCGCCAGTTTGGCAACATCGTCGGTCATGTGCAAGGCGTCAAAGACATGAGCTCTTTGGGCGAATGGACCAATGGCCAGTTCGACCCCACCTTAAGTTGGGCTGACGTGGAATGGGTGAAAAAACTTTGGGGCGGTAAGCTGATTTTGAAAGGTATTCAAGACGTGGAAGACGCTCGCTTGGCGGTGCAAAGCGGCGCGGATGCCCTCATCGTGTCCAACCACGGCGGGCGACAGTTGGATGGTGCCGAGTCCAGCATCAACGCACTGCCGGCCATTGTTCAAGCTGTAGGCAAAGACATCGAAGTGCATATGGACGGCGGCATTCGCAGCGGCCAAGATGTGCTCAAAGCCAAGGCGCTGGGCGCGCAAGGTGTGTACATAGGCCGCGCCATGCTGTATGGCGTGGGCGCCATGGGTGAAGAAGGGGTGAGCAAAGCGCTGCACATCATCCACAGAGAGTTGGAACTCAGCATGGCGTTTTGTGGCCACACCCAAATCAACACGGTAGACCGCAACATCTTGTTGCCTGGAACTTTTCCTAGCTGAGTTTTGTCGTCTCGGCGTTCATGGCCTTACTGCGCCGCATTGCCCACTTGGACATGGATGCGTTCTACGCATCGGTCGAGTTGCTGCGTTACCCCCAGCTCAAAGGCTTGCCCGTGGTGATTGGCGGGGGCAGGCGTCGCGAAGACGATTTGCTGGCTGCCATGCGTTTGCGCGAACCTGATCGCGAATGGACCTCGCAGCATTTAAGTGACATCCCCTTAGAGGTATTTCCGCGCTTGACCAGCTATGTGGGGCGTGGTGTCATCACCACCGCCACTTATGCGGCGCGGGCGTTTGGAGTGGGCTCAGCCATGGGTGTGATGAAAGCCGCCAAGCTCTGCCCCCAAGCTATTTTGCTGCCGGTCGACTTTGACCAATACCGCCACTACTCCCGCACTTTCAAAGACATTGTTCTGGACATCGCGCCGGTGGTGGAAGACCGCGGCGTAGATGAAATTTACATAGACTTCACCGATGTGCCAGGCGGGCAACGCGCAGGCGGACAGGCCTTGGCACGTTTGATTCAAAAAGCCATCAGCGACGCCACTGGCCTGACCTGCTCGATAGGTGTCGCACCCAACAAACTGTTGGCCAAGATGGCCAGTGAGTTCAACAAACCCAACGGTATTTCCATCATTCAAATGGAAGATGTGCAAAGCCGCATTTGGCCGTTGGCGTGTCGCAAGATCAATGGCATTGGCCCCAAGGCCGATGAAAAACTTCAGGCGTTTGGTATTCACACGATTGGCGACTTGGCGACCATTGAACGCGATTGGCTGGTGCAGCACTTTGGCAAGAGTTATGGTGCTTGGCTGTTCGATGCTTCTCACGGCTTAGATGAACGCGCGGTGGTGACCGAAAGCGAGCCGGTGTCCATGAGTCGCGAAACCACCTTCGAAAAAGACCTGCATGTGGTGCATGACCGCGCTGCATTGGGCGACATCTTTACGCGCTTGTGCCAACAAGTGGCAGCTGATTTGCAGCGCAAAGGCTATGTGGGCAAAACCATTGGCATCAAGCTGCGCTTTGATAATTTTCAAAGCGTCACCCGCGACCACACGCTAGACCATTACACCGACAACCCTAGCGAAATTCGTCAGGTAGGTGGTTTGTGTTTAAAGCGGGTGGACATGAAACGCCGTCTGCGCTTGCTGGGTGTAAGGGTGGGCGCACTGGTGAAATCAGACGCCAAAGAAGCGCTCTACCCAGCTGCGGCAAAATTAAGCACCGTCTTGCAAGCCCGAGAACCCTCACCACCTACAGAGCCCCAACATGAACAAGCTGACCTGTTTTGAATTAAGCATCAACGAGCATATCGCCCACTTGGTGTTGAACCGCCCCCAAGCACTCAACACCTTGGACCTGACTTTTTGGCGAGAGCTTGATGCGGTGCTGCA
>JABMMR010000080.1 GCA_013205525.1 Burkholderiales bacterium
TAGTCGGAAAACTGCAGGCGTGTGCCCACCACTTTGCCGTGTGTCTCTTGCTGGTCGCGTACTTCGATGGCCCAAGAACCGTTGTTGGCCACCACAATCAACACAGGCGCTTGGTGACGAACTGCGGTGTCTATTTCCATGGCGTTAAAACCAAATGCGCCGTCACCCGTGGCGACCACCACGGTTCGGTCTGGGTGCACCAAGCTGGCTGCCACACCAAAGGGCGTGCCCACACCAATACAACCCAAAGAGCCTGGGTCGAGGTAGGTGGTGGCTGGCAAGCCCACGCGGGTGAAGGACAAAAAGTCCCCGCCATCTGCTACCACCACGCTGTTGGCTGGCAAGGCTTCGCGCAGCGCAGACAGTAATCGGTTGGGGTGCATCAAACCGTCCGAGCCCGCTGGCGCTTGGCGCATGCTTTGCTGCAATTTGTCGGCACGCACCCCATGCTGTTGCCGTAAAGCTGCCGCCCATGCCCTGTCAGTCGCCGCTTGGCGGCCATGGCCTGCTTCGATGATGGCCAACAAGGATTGGTTGACGTCGGCCAGCAGTTCCACAGCGCCGCGCCGGTTGTCGCGAAGTTCGGCGGTGTTGTCGGCAAGACGCAAAAATTGCGCGTCTCCAAACACTGCGGGTGAGCCATAGGCCAGTTGGAAATCCAATTTACGACCAACAGTGATGACCAGATCGGCTTGACCCATGACATTGCCGCGCATGGCTGCCACCACGGATGGGTGGTCCTCGGGCACCAAGCCTTTGCTTTCACCGGTATCTAAATACACCGCCCCCAACAGGCTGAGCAGTTGTTGCAAAGCAGGCCCCGCTTTTCTGGCGCCTCTGCCAGAGATGAACAAGGGGCGTTTGGCATTCCACAGCAAGGCCACCGCTTGGGCAACAACGTTCGGCGAGGGTGAGTTGATCGGTGTTTCATGTCTGATAAAAAACTCGGGCAACTGCACGGCCTGAGGAACTGCGCTGCGCAAAGTGTCTATAGGGAAATCTAGGTAGGCAGGTCCGCTGTCAGCCCCATGCCCCAAAGCACGTGAAACCGCTTCGTTCAACTCTTGCAAAACCAGCGCAGGGTGACGCACGCTGCGTGCATAGCGGGTGATGGAGTTGACCATGGCGGTGTGGTCAATGTCTTGCAATCCCCCCCGGTTTTCTTGTGCTGTGGGCGAGGTGCCGGAGAGCACCAACACACTGGCACGGGCCACATGCGCATTGGCAATGCCGGTGATGGCGTTGGTTACACCTGGACCTGCGGTGACCAAGGCCACGCCCAAGCCTTGTGTCAATTCGGCTTCAGCATGTGCCATATAAACAGCGGCGCGTTCATCGCGAACATCAATCAAGCGAATGCCATGTGCGTCCAAGCGCATCCAAATAGGCATGATGTGTCCGCCGCACAAACCGTAAACCCGTTTGACGCCTTGGCTGACCAAAAATCGCGCGATCACATCGGCCACTGACTGTTCAACCGCAGAAGCTGCTTGCATGGGTTTCCTTTTGAAGGACAAAATTGAGGGAAAACGCTGAATGTATTCTGAATTCAGAATACTATACTGTGGGCTTAGATTCCTTAAACCACGCGAAAACCCTAGCAAGCATTGAAGGATTAATACCCTTGCGACAAATACTCAACATCTCTGACATGGTTCGCAGCCATGCGCGTTTACGCCCGCAAGCCGTCGGCACTTTAGATTCGCGGCGCAGTTTAACTTTCAAAGAATGGGACCACCGCGCCAGCGGCTTGGCCAAAGGCTTGATGGACCAAGGCTTGCAAGTGGGCGAGCGCGTGGCCGTGTTGGCTTAC
This sequence comes from Burkholderiales bacterium, assembly GCA_013205525.1. GTDB lineage: Bacteria > Pseudomonadota > Gammaproteobacteria > Burkholderiales > Burkholderiaceae_C > Limnohabitans. The sequence goes on from JABMMR010000080.1 coordinate 1,814, forward strand.
AACTGTATAGAGTGGATGGAAATTTATGTGGCGTTGGCGCGTGCGGGTTTGGTGGCTGTGCCGCTGAATTTCCGTCTGACAGCACCCGAGTTGTTCTACATCATGCAAGACGCGCAAGTGACTGCTGTCATCGCCGGTCATGACTTGCACACCCACACAGAAGAAGTTCGCCACCCACTGCCCTTGAAGGCCTGCGTGGTGTTTAGCGGGCCGCCAGCTTCAGGCTGGCTGGCCTATGAACAGCTCGTCAACACCGCCTACACAAACAAAGACTGGCCTGAGGTCAGCCCGCAAAGCCTGTGTGCCTTGATGTACACCTCGGGCACCACGGGCAAGCCCAAAGGGGCACTGCGCAGCCATGAGGCCAGCACCCTTGTTGCCTACGCAACCGCCATGGAAATGGGTTTCACCCGCCAAGACAAAGGCTTGTTGGTGATGCCCTTGTGTCATGCCAACTCCTTGTATTTCGCCAATACCTTTATCCATTTAGGCGCCTGCGTGGTGGTTGACGACAGCAGCAGCTTCAACCCCGAGAGCTTGCTGAAGAACTTGGCGCAGCACCGCATCACTTTCACTTCCTTGGTGCCCACCCACTACATCATGGTGCTGGGCTTACCAACCGAGGTTAAGGCTCGCTACGCATTGGCCAGTGTGGCGCGTTTGCTGATCTCTTCCGCGCCTGCCAGCGAGCGTTTAAAGCGCGACATCATGGCCTTGTTTGAAAACGGCAGCCTCTATGAGTTGTATGGTTCCACCGAAGCCGGTTGGGTCACTTTGCTGCGCCCCGAGGACCAAATCACCAAACTCGGCTCTGTGGGACGCGAATGGGCGGGCAGTGGTCCGATCAAATTGCTCGACGACAACAGACAAGAAGTGCCCGATGGCGAAGTGGGCGAATTGTTTTCATGCACACCTTATGCGTTTGAAGGCTATTGGCAATCGCCACAAAAAACCGCCGAAGCATTTGCTGGGGCTTGGGTGTCGGTGGGCGACATGGCCAAGCGTGATGCAGAGGGCTATATCTGGCTGATAGACCGCAAGAGCAATATGATCATCAGCGGTGGCGAAAATATTTATCCCAGCGAGGTGGAAAACGTGCTCGCTTCTCACCCCGATGTAAAAGAGGTTGCAGTCGTCGGTGTGCCGCACCCTAAATGGGGAGAAAGCGTGTTGGCCGCTGTGGTGCTTAAAGAGGGAGCCTCTGCCATAAGCGAGGTCTTAGAAGATTTTTGCAGCAGTCGTTTGGCAGGCTACAAGCGCCCGCGTCAGTTTGTGTTTTTACAATCACAAGACTTGCCACGCACTGCCACAGGAAAAATTGTGCACCGACATTTACGGCAAAAGTTTATCGACGCTTTCGAGTCGCCAGCTGTCACTTAAGGTTTTTCCTCTCGGCCTTTTCGCACACACTGTAAAGTTTGGTGCCAAAACTGCGGGCCTGATCCGCCATATTCCATGGGCAAGTTCAACATACCAAGGTGGGCGGACTCAAGTTCTTTGAAATTGTGAAAGCTCATCAGGCCACGGCTGTCCATATCAAAATAGGCCGAGCAGTTGGCTTCAATTTCACTTAATTCAGGTTTTTGCGCGTGGGCGCATTCATGGAAGTACACAAAGTCCCATTGGGCGGGCGTGCCTTTGGCAGTTCGTTCGTAGGCTTGCGCATCCAAGATGATGGTGGGCCAGTCGTTGGCATCTAGGCGCATCACCGCCACCGCCCTGCCTAATTCCGGATTGCGATCGGTGGGTGTAGAGTGGGTGTTCCATATTTCTGTGGCGAAACCTGATGTGCCATTTCGGGTCACTGGGCATTGAACCTCTTCGCTATTGGACAAGGTGAAAGCACTGGCCACCGAACATGAAAACATCAGCGCGCTGATGACGGTCAACCTCAGCCACACAAAAAAAAATAAATTCATCGCAACCGTCCTTTTTTGAGAAAAAAAAGGCTGCCTAAGCAGCCTTGAAAGATGGGGGAGCCAAACAGTCCGCGACGATGCCTGCCCCCTCATCTGAGGATGTAATGCGTTACTTTGCGAGCTTGAACACCATCACCGTGCCACCTTGAGGCACCGCGGTTTTGGTGTTGTTAAGGGCGTTGATACCGGATTGCATACGTTCTGCGTCGATACCCCAACCGGCTTGCACCGCAATGTACTGTTCACCGTTGACTTCAAAAGAAGCGGGCACCGCAGTCACGCCTGAAGGCATATTGTGTTGCCACAGCACCTTGCCGTTGGTGGCGTCAAACGCACGGAAGATTCGGTCGTTGGTACCACCTGCAAACAACAGATTGCCACCGGTGGTTAAGAGAGGCGCCCAAATCGCGCGGTCATACTTGTATGACCATGCCATCTTGCCAGTTTCCAAGTTCCAAGCTTGCAATTCACCAATGCTGCTGGGTTTTTTGCCACCTTGGTAGCGCAGGCTGCCCAACACGCCGTCAATCGGGTAACCAATGTAGAGGTCACCCTTTTTGTAGGCTGATGGCTCTGCTGCTGGCATCTCTGAGCACAGGTTGTTGTTGGCGGGGATGTAGAACAGCTTGGTCTTGGGGCTCCAAGCTTCGGGAGGCCAATCTTTACCACCCCACAAAGATGGACAGAAGGTCACGGGTTTGCCCATGCCAGGCTTTTTGCTCATGTCGTAGGCGGGGCGGCCTGTCTTTTTATCGAGGCTTTTGAACACATCGTTATAAACATAGGGAACACCGTTCACATAATCAATTTTGCCGCTGGCTTGACGCTCGAGCATCCACAGGTAGCCATTGCGGCCTGCATGGACCGCACCTTTGACTTTGCGGCCGTTGATTTCTGTGTCAATCAGCACAGGTGCACTCACCTCATCCCAGTCCCATGCGTCGTTTTGGTGGTACTGATGGTGACCCTTGATTTTGCCGGTGTCCAAATCTAGGGCAACGACTGAGGTGCTATAGAGGTTGTCACCAACACGACCTTCGGTTGGCCAAGGGGCTGGGTTGCCCGTGCCCCAATAAGCAATATTGGTAGCGGGGTCGTAAGTGCCTGTGATCCAGACGCTGGCACCGCCATTTTTGTGGCTGTCGCCAGGCCAAGTGTCGCCGCCGGGTTCGCCCGGAGCGGCCGTCATGTACGTGCGCCAAGCTTCCTTGCCTGTATTGGCATCAAAGGCGGCCACATAGCCGCGCACACCGGTTTCGCCACCAGAGGAGCCGACCAAAATCTTGCCCTTGGCAGCCAAAGGCGCCAAAGTGATGTAGTGCAAGGCTTTGACATCACCCACCGTGGTGTCCCAAATCACTTTGCCGGTTTTAGCGTCCAAGGCGACCAGGTGCGCGTCCATAGTGCCCACGTAGACTTTATCGCCATACAGCGCCACACCTCGGTTGGTGTTGTGCAGCATCAGCAAGTCGGCGGGAAGGTCTTTCTTGTAACGCCAGAGTTCTTCACCTGTGATGGCGTTCAAAGCAATCACCTGAGCGTTGGGCGTGGTGATGTACATATAGCCGTTGTTCACAATGGGAGGTGCTTGGTGGCCCTCGGTCACGCCAGTGGAGAAAGACCAAGCCAAATCAAGCTTCTTCACGTTGGCTGTGTTGATTTTCTCCAGCGGACTGTAGCCCCAGCCTTGGTAGTTGCCGCGGTACATCAACCAGTTTTTAGCCTCTGGGTTGATCAAGCGGGCATCGGTCACGGGCTCGTAGGGACCAAGCTTGGTATCGGCATGAGCCAAGATGGCACATGCACCTAACACTGCGATGAGCAGTTTTTTTGTCAAATGACTCATGTTTTTCTCCTGAAAGTGAGTCTTGGAAATAACCAAGGTTAGGAACCTTGGTTGGCGGGGGAACTGGGTGCAATGGCGAGAAATTCGCCGTCTAACTTCAAGCTAAAACTTTGCAAGGGCCGGGAAGCTGGGCCATCAACAACTTTGGCGCCATCCAACAGATCGAACTTAGAGGCATGGCAAAAGCACACCAACACTTTTTCTTTGGCAAGCCAAGTTTTGACATCACAAGCCTGATGGGTACAGAGTGCGGAATAAGCCAAAACGCCACCGGCTGATCGTCCTTTGGTGGCCGCTTCCATTTGGTCTTCGGGCAAACGAATCACCACCAGTTTGTTGGAGCGTGATTCATTTTTAGGCGCTCCCGCTTTGACATCGAAGGGGAACACCAGCAAAGGCTTGCCAAGCGCCAAATCTGCAGGGCGCAAAGGTTTGAAGTCTGCTTCTGCATCAGCGTCAACCAACTGCAAGGAGCTTTTTGATCCCTCTTGGGCATGTGCACCCAGAAAGGGAAAGTAACTTAACAAACTAACTGCAGCCGCGCTGCCCAAAAGTTGACGGCGTTCGGTATTTGCGCAGCCGTGGTGGTTAGCGCAAGTTGTGCAGGATGAAAGACGGGTGATGGGGCGGGGCATAAAGGAACAGCAACAATTTGCAACAATAGATAAGGTAAATATAGTATTCTGAATTCAGAATTCGATTAGGATTTTCCCTAGTCATTTAGACCGTAAAAACCCTTGGATGGGCCGCTGGCTAAAATGAGCAGTGCCTAAAAAATGCGATGAAATCTAAAAAAACCCTTGTTGATCTCCTGCTTGTGGGGCTGACCGTGCTTGCTTTTTGGGGGGTGGCTACTTTCATCGAGTTGTCCGAGCGGGTCGCGAAGTTCAGCCAAACATATGAAGCTTTTCAAGTAGACGAGCTGCCTTTGACCCTGTTGGTTTTATGTGTGGGCTTGCTTTGGTTCGCATGGCGTCGCACCTTGGTTGTGCGCAGTGAGGTGAATGAGCGCATACGCTCAGAAAACAAAGTACAAGAACTGCTCAAGCACAACAGCGATTTGCTGCAGCGATTGTTCACCGCAGAAGAAGATGAGCGCCGCGCATTGGCGCGGGAGTTGCACGATGACATGGGGCAAACCAGCACAGCCATTCGCACCGAAGTGGCGGTGTTGCAGCGCAGCGGTGGGTTGAACGAAGAAGCCCAAGCTTCAGCCAAGCGCATAGGCGAGTCAGCGCAACATCTCTCCAATATGACGCGGCAAATGTTGCAACGCCTCAGGCCCGCCGTTCTCGACAGCATGGGTTTAAGGCAGGCTCTCACCAGCATGTGCGAGCAATGGCAGAGCAGCAACCTCACACTTTGCACACTGTCGTTCGCAGGCGAGGTCGATCACTTGAACGACTACGCCAGTGTGACTGTTTACCGCATCGTCCAAGAAGCCCTCACCAATGCGGCCCGTCATGCCAAAGCCCATCAAGTGAAAGTTCAATTGGCGCTGGATGCGAAAGGCTTGCATTTAAAAATTGAGGATGACGGTCAAGGCATGGCGGACGCGCAAGCCGTGCCTACAGGATTTGGGCTTTTGGGCATGCAAGAGCGAGTCGCTAGTTTGGCGGGTCAGTTGGACATCATCAGCAACTTGGGCCAGGGCGTATGCTTAGGCGTCCATATCCCCATGGAGTCTCTTAGTGATTCGAGTTCTTTTGGTTGATGACCACCCTGTCGTGCGCTCGGGCTACAAACGTTTGCTGCTGCAAGAGTTGGGCTTGGACGTGGTGGCAGAGGTGGGCAATGCCGACGAAGGCTACCAAGCGTTTGTGGCGCTTCAACCCGATATCACCATCACCGATGTGTCTATGCCCGGCGCTGGCGGCTTGACTTTGCTGCAAAAAATTGTTCAACGAGATGCATCTGCGCGGGTGCTGGTGTGCAGCATGTATGACTCGCCCTTGTTGGTGCAACGCGCTTTGCAAACTGGCGCCAAAGGCTTTGTGTCTAAAAATGCCGAACCCGATGAACTGGTGAGCGCCGTGCATGCGGTTTACCGTGGCGAAACCTACCTCAGCCAAGGCTTACAAACCCAAGCGCTGACGGCTGAACAAGCCTTGGAAGCCCAGCATATTGCCGAGTTGTCTGTGCGTGAATATGAAATCTTCAGGCTCTTAGCCATGGGTCGCAGCGTTGCCGAGTGCGCAGAGTTGTTGCATGTCAGTCAGAAAACGGTGTCTAACAACCAAACACAAATTAAAGAAAAACTGCAGGTGGAAACCATGGCGGCGCTGGTGCATTTAGCCCAGCGCCATCAGGTGATAGATGCCGTTGGTACTTAAAACTTGTAACGCAAACCCACCCAAAGTGAACGTGTTGCACCAGGGGCTACAAATTTGGCGACGGTTTGCTCGCCAGCAGTCCCGTTCAAGCTAGAGCCATCCAGTGCAAAGTTGTTGGCGGCCATCAAGCCATAGGTTTCATAACGCTTGTTGAGGGCATTGTTGATCTTTCCAAAATATTCCAGCCCTTTTTCTGCCTTGTAGGTGGCAGACAAGTTGAGCAAGGTGTAGCCCTTGGTGCTGGCGTCTGTGGCGACAGTTTCGTCGTCTAGGCCAACCAAACCGTCTTCATTGCCTTGGGTAATGAGCCTAGAAGTGCTGACAGTTGAAGCGCCAAGAAAGAGTTTTTCGCTGGCTTGCCAATCGAGGTGCAGCTTCAAGGTGTTCATGGGTAAACCAGCCATGCGTGTGCCAGGTTTGATGGACATGCTTCTGTCACCCGACATCAAAGGGGCTGTGTCTTGGTAGGTGGCATACAAATAGCTGTACTGGGTGCGCAGACTCCAAACCCCCCAAGACTTGCTGGCGCTCAGGTCGAGACCTTGGTAGCGGGTTTTAGAAAAATTGGCAAAGTAACCCATGCCAGCAGTGGCGCTTGGCGTGAACAAAATGTCATTTTTATTGTTGGTGCTGTAGGCGGAAACTGCCAAGGCGTAATTACGTTCGTTTCTCCAACGCATACCCACCTCTATGGTTTGCGACACCACTTGTTTTAACTCTGGGTCGGCTTGCAAGCCTGTAGGCAATTGACAAGGATTGTTTTTGTCCGCGCAGCCCAACTCAATGACCGTGGGCACACGGTTGCTTTGGCCTAGATTGCCAAAAACAGTCAAGCCATCGTTCAGCTTGTGGGTCAGGCCTAAAGAGGGGTTGAACTTTTTGAAGGTGAATGATTCTTTGGCGGCAACCACACCAGCTTGCAAATCATTATTTGCGTCAAAGTAATCGGTCAGGGTGTTGCTAACAGAGGAACGGTTGTATCTGCCTGCTATGGTGACATGGGTGGCAGGCGACAAGGTGAGGGTGTCCGAAAGGTAAAGGCCCAAAGCAGTGCTGTTGCCCACTACACCTGCGGTAGTTTGAGCAGCCGAGCAGCCGCTGGTGGAAACTTCACGGGTATCGGTGTTTAATGGACATTCTTCTTCTTCGGTAGCGCTGTAGCTGCTTTTGCTTTTGTCCAAAGCCGCGCCTGCTGTGACTTGGTGAGCATCCCATATTTTGGTGAGGTTGGTGGCTACGCCATAGCTGGTTTGCGAGGTGGCTGAGCGGCGGATCAGACCCTCGATGGTGTCGTCGGGTGTCAGGAAATCATCGCAACCATCGCCAGTTGTGTCATCACACTCCACATCACCCCCTAGGCGGTTTTGCTTGCTTCTGCGTACATAGGCCGTGGCCGAAAGTTCGGTGTTGGCGTCAAGCACGCGCTGGAAATTAAAGGTCAACAAGTTGGTGGTGTTTTTTGTTTCATCTGGGTAGGAATACACCGCTTTTCGGTTGCGTTCATACAAACCAGCAACACCTGCCGCTTTAGGGTCCTCTACGCCGTCGTAGTTGGTGCTGGGGGTCAGGCCATTGCCCATCAGTTTGCTGCCGCCAGATAAAAAACTCATATCCCAGTTGTTGTCGTTTTGGGTGCGTCCGACTTTGACAAAAAGATTTTGCAAGCTGCCAGCCGACTCATCGCGCCAACCTTTTTCTGCAAATGCGGTGCCGGCGATGAAACGGTGCCAGCCATCAGCAGACTTGCTGCCATGGGTGAGGTCTATCTTGGTGCGGCCAAAACTTCCCAATGAAAGCCCCAGTTCATTGCCTTGGGTGGTTAAGCCTGACTTGGTGGTGAAGGCCAGCGCCCCCCCCAGTGTGTTCAAACCATAAATAGGGTTTGAGCCTGGCACCAAGGTGACGTTGTCAAAAGCTGCCTCGGGAAACATATCCCAATTGACCACATCGCCAAAGGCCTCATTTACCCTGACACCATCAAGGTAGACCGACAAACCTTGCGAAGCGCCCAAAGTGGCCGATGCACGAAAGCCTCGGTAGGTGACATCAGACTGATAGGGGCTACCCTGTATGTCGTTGACATTCACGCCGTTGAGGTTCTCGGTCATGAACTCGCTGAGGTTGAGCGAATTTCCTTGGCGCAATGTGGCGCTGTTAAAAGTTTGCACCTCGTAAGGCAGTTTGTTTTTTTCGATGCCAATGCCCGGCAGAGGTGAGGTATTGACTACTTGCACCTCTTTGAGGCTGTTCCCCGCCTCAGGGGCGTTTTGAGCTTGCGCGTGCAAAGCAAAACCGCATGCCATGGCCACCATCACAGGGGAAAATTTAAACAAATTTTTAATTAACATGGTGAATCATTTCAAAAATATGACAATGAATCCACTCTAGGTGATACTTTTGGAGGCTCCTAGGGAAAAAATCCCTGTCAGCATAAGTTGTATCAAAACGAGAATGAGAGAAACCCTACTAGGGGTTCCCCTAGGGGTTAAGGAAAGATTAGTTAGTAATATGAGCGCTGTCCGCATCTAACAACCAAGGAAGTATCTATGAGCCTTCAACTTCAAGTCAACGGTAAAACCGTTCAGTCCCACTCCGACGCAGACACCCCTCTGCTGTGGGTTCTTCGCGATGAACTCGGCATGACCGGAACCAAATTTGGTTGCGGCGCAGGCCTTTGCGGTGCTTGCACCGTGCATGTGAATGGCGAAGCCATTCGTTCATGCCAAACCCAAATCGGCACTGTTGCTAACCAAAAAGTCAGCACCATTGAAAGCTTGGGCGCTGCTGGTTCACACGCGCTGCAAAAAGCGTGGGTCAAGCACCAAGTTCCCCAGTGCGGCTATTGCCAATCTGGTCAGCTGATGAGTGCTGCTGCACTTTTGAGCAAAAACAAAAACCCCAGCGACGCAGACATTGATGCTGCCATGGCTGGCAACATTTGCCGTTGCGGTACTTACACACGTATCCGTGCCGCCGTGAAAGATGCTGCATCTTCAATGCGCACAGCCTAATTCAAAGGAAATAAACCATGATGAGCACACAAACCAATCGTCGCGACTTCCTTAAAACCACCAGCGTCACCACTTCAGGCCTAGTCTTGGGCGTGGTGTTGCCTGGCACAGTCGCTGAAACCATGGCCGCTGGCACATTGCACACCCCTAATGCATGGGTGCATATCGCCGACGACAACAGCATCACCCTCATCTCCGCACGTTCAGAAATGGGCCAAGGTGTTTACACCTCTATGCCTATGCTGATCGCTGAAGAGTTGAACATCGATGTCACCAAAATCACTGTGGCTGCTGGCGCACCTAACGCTGTGTACGTCAATGCCTTGTTGGGCGCCATGATCACCGGTGGCTCCACTTCAGTTCGTGAAGGTTACGAAAAACTGCGTATCGCTGGTGCACAAGTGCGTGAAATGTTGGTTGGCGCTGCCGCTGCAGAGTGGGGCGTTCCCGCTAGTTCAGTCAAAGCTGACAATGGCATGTTGATCGGTCCCGGCGGCAAAAAAGCCACCTACGGTCAAATGGCTGAAGCTGCTTCCAAGCAGCCCGTGCCAGAAAAGCCCGCCATCAAAGCTGCCAAAGACTTCCGCGTCGTTGGCAAGCGTATTCCCCGTACCGACGTTCCTGCCAAAGTCAACGGCACTGCCGAGTTTGGTATCGACGTTAAATTGCCCGGCATGGTTTACGCCAGCTTGGAGCAATGTCCCGTCATCGGTGGCAAAGTGGTAAGCGTTGACAGCGCAGCTGCCAAAGCCATGCCTGGTGTGGTCGATGTGGTTCAAATTCCTGATGGTGTTGCTGTGGTTGCTACCACTTACTGGCAAGCTGTCAAAGCTCGCAAAGCTTTGAAAGTCACATGGGACAACGGCCCCGGCGCTGCTTTGTCAACCGCCAGCATGTTGGCCGGCCACGTTGAAGCTGCAGCTTCTGGCAAGGTTCTGCCCATCCAGCCTGCCAAGGGCGATGCTTCAGCAGCTATCGCTGGTGCCGCTAAGAAACTCAGCGCTACCTACATCACACCTTTGCAATCACACTCACCCCTGGAACCCATGAACTTCACGGCTCATGTCACCGGCGGTAAGGCTCGTTTGATTGGTGGAAGCCAGTTTCAGCAAGGTGCCCAAGGCGCCGCAGCTGCGGCACTGGGCATGAAGCCTGAAGACGTTTCTGTTGAAACCACTTTCTTGGGTGGTGGCTTCGGTCGTCGTATCGAGTTGGACTTTGTTGTTCAAGCAGCCCAAATCTCCAAAGCGGTCAGATTGCCCGTGAAGTTGATCTGGTCACGCGAAGATGACATGACACATGACTTCTACCGCCCTGTTGGCTACAACCAGCTCCACGCCGGTTTGGATGCCAACGGCATGCCAGTCGGTCTGCACTTCAAGATCACTTCACAGTCCATCACACAACGTGCTTTCGGTTTGCCTAAAGACACCATGGATCCCTTCATGGTTGAGGCAGCTGTTGGGCCTTACAACATCGCCAATACACAACACGACCTCGTCATCCATGACGCAGGTTTGCGTGTAGGTTACTGGCGTGGTGTGAGCCACAACATGAACTGTTTTGCCAACGAAAGCTTTGTTGACGAAATGGCGCTGGCAGCTGGTAAAGACCCTGTTCAATACCGTATGTCTATGTTGGAAGGCAAGCCCCGTTTCCAAAACGTGCTCAAGTTGGCAACTGCCAAGGCTGGCTACAGCAAAGGTGCTCCAAAAGGTCGCGCTTTCGGTGTTGCTGTCATGGAAGGCTACGACACCTACGTTGCAGTTGTGGCTGAAGTTAGTCAAGGTGCTGACGGCGAAGTCAAAGTTCACAAAGCCACTGTCGCAGCCGACATGGGCATCATCGTGAACCCCGAAATCGTTGAGCAACAAATCCAGTCCATGGTCATCATGGGCATGGGTACTGCTCTGAAGCAAGCCATCACCATCGAAGGCGGCGTCATTCAACAAACCAACTTCAATACCTACCCCATGGTTCGTACCA
>JABMMR010000081.1 GCA_013205525.1 Burkholderiales bacterium
CATATAGGTGTTTTGCTGTGTGAAGACATGCCCGAACCCGTGCGCGCCTTGTTGGTAGAGGTGCAGCAACAGTTGTTCAACTTGGGCGGCGAGCTCAGTATTCCGGGTTTTGAGTTGCTCAAAGCCGAGGCGGTGTTGGCGTTGGATGTGGCTTTGGCCGAGCACAACGCGACCTTGCCCAAGTTGCAAGAATTTATTTTGCCCGCTGGTGGCCGCGCAGCATCGCTGGCGCACGTTTGCCGCACCGTCGCTCGCCGCGCCGAGCGCGCGGTGGTGGCGCTGGGCGCAGAAGAGGCTTTGAACGACACGCCGCGCCAATACCTCAACCGTTTATCCGACCTGATGTTTGTGTTGGCACGCGTTCTCAACCGCATGAACGGCGGCGACGATGTGTACTGGAAAAGCCAGCGCTTGGCCGCGGCTGGCAACCCATGAAGGCCGCCATATGTTGAACGAGCTCGTACTTTTACTGGCCATGTCCAACCCTGCATCCGCCGCCTGCACGCGGGCGGGCGGCACGCTGAGCTTTGTGCTAACCGACAAAGGCGAGCAAGGCATGTGCAGCTTGCCGTCTGGGCTGGTCTGTGAGGAATGGGTTTTCTTTCGAGGTGAGTGTGTCGCTGACCCCTCTGCCCCTGTCAAAGAAAAAGAGCCCGGCGCCACTCCAAAACCTTCGGCCACGCCTGAACGGCCGCGCGACTGAAGCTGCCCTAGCGCGGCGCCAGCACCGACAAGGTCAGGCGCGACACACAAGTTATGCGGCCTTGGTCGTCGCTCATGTCGATTTGCCAGACGTGCGTGCTGCGCCCGATGTGCACAGGACGCGCAATGCCATGGACCCAGCCCTCAGCCACGCCGCGAATATGGTTGGCGTTGATATCCAAGCCGACAGCGCGGTGATCGGGCGGGCAAGCGTAAAAAGCGCCGCACGAGCCCAGTGTCTCGGCCAGCACGACGCTGGAGCCACCATGAATCACGCCATAAGGCTGCTTGGTGCGCTCGTCCACCGGAATGCGCCCGCGTATGAAGTCGGGGCCAACTTCAATGAACTCTATGCCCAACCGCTCGGCAGCGGTGGCAATGTGGCTGGTGGTCAGTATCTCGATGCTGATGGGTTTGGTCCAAATTGCCATGACAATGCGGTTCTCATTCAAAACAAAGCCACATCTTAGTAGCCATGAACTCTTCTGCCAGCGCCTCGCCTCCCTTTGTCCCGCAAATGCGCCTTTACCAACAATGGTTGGCCGAGCATCGCCAATTGACCTTCGACGATTACCAAGCCCTGTGGCGCTGGTCGGTCACCCACATCGAAGATTTTTGGCAGTCGGCTTGGGAGTACCTCGACCTTCAATCGCCCACGCCGCACAGCTGTGTCTTGGAGCGCAACACCATGCCAGGCGCGCGCTGGTTTGTCGGTGCGCAAGTGAACTATGCCCAACAGGTTCTGCGCCATGTGGACGCGGCGCATGCCGCAGGGATGCCTGCCATCATCAGCAGCAATGAGCGCGGAGAACGTCGCGAGTTGTCATGGCCCGAATTAAAGCGTAAAGTGTCGGCACTCGCTTTACATTTACAGGCTCAAGGTGTTGCGCCCGGCGACCGCGTGGCCGCGTACTTGCCCAATATTGCTGAAACCATGGTGGCGTTTTTGGCGGTGACCAGCGTTGGCGGCATCTGGAGTGTGTGCGCGCCCGACATGGGTAGCAACGCGGTGCTCGACCGTTTCAAGCAAATCAGTCCCAAGGTGTTGATCGCCATCGACGGCGTGACCTACGGCGGCAAAGACTTGGAGCGCCATGCGGTGGTGAGCGAGTTGCGCGCTGCATTGCCTAGCGTGGAACATTTGGTGATTTACCGCAATTTGGGTGGCGTGGCCGTGCCCGACAACAGCAGCGACTGGGGCCAGATCATGCAGCGCGATGATGCGGCCACCCAAGCGTTTGAGCCCCTGTGGATGCCCTTTAACCACCCCCTTTGGATTGTGTACTCCAGTGGCACCACCGGCTTGCCCAAGCCCTTGGTGCACGACCACGGCGGCACCATGCTCAACGGCATGGCGCATAAAAAC
>JABMMR010000082.1 GCA_013205525.1 Burkholderiales bacterium
AAAGCCTATCCATCGCCACCGATTGGCCCCGCATTGGGTCTACGTGGTTTGAACATCATGGAATTCTGTAAGGCGTTTAACGCCCAGACCCAAGGCGTCGAGCCCGGTCTGCCACTGCCCGTGGTGATTACCGCGTTTGCAGACAAGTCCTTTACTTTCATCATCAAGACGCCGCCTGCGGTTACTTTGATCAAGAAAGCCATCAAGCTTGACAAGGGCTCTTCCAGGCCCCACGTCGACAAGGTTGGTAAGATCACTCGCGCGCAGTTAGAAGACATCGCCAAAGCCAAAATGGTTGATATGACGGCTGCCGACTTGGACGCCGCTGTTCGCACCATCGCTGGTTCGGCACGCTCCATGGGCGTGACCGTGGAGGGCGTTGTATGACCAAGCTCACCAAAAAACAAAAAACATTTGACGGCAAAGTCGACTCCAACAAGCTCTATCCTTTTGCTGACGCTTTGGCTATTGTCAAAGAATGCGCAACCGCCAAGTTCGATGAATCTATCGATGTGGCGGTACAGCTCGGTATTGACGCCAAGAAGTCAGACCAAGTGGTGCGCGGCGCGGTCGTGCTACCCAACGGCACAGGCAAAACAGCACGTGTTGCTGTGTTTGCACAAGGCGCCAAAGCCGAAGAGGCTTTGGCCGCCGGTGCAGACGTGGTCGGTATGGACGATTTGGCAGCCCGCATCAAAGCCGGCGACATGCCTTTCGACGTCGTTATTGCTGCACCCGATGCCATGCGTGTGGTGGGTACCTTGGGTCAAATTTTGGGCCCACGTGGTCTGATGCCCAACCCCAAAGTGGGCACTGTCACACCCGACGTCGCCACGGCCGTTCGAAACGCCAAAGCGGGTCAAGTGCAGTTTCGCGTTGACAAGGCCGGCATCATTCACGGCACCATCGGTAGGCGCTCATTTGACAGCGACAAGTTGAAAGGTAACTTGTTGGCATTGATCGATGCATTGAACAAAGCCAAGCCAGCTACCAGCAAAGGTGTTTTCCTGCGCAAGTTGGCCGTGTCCTCCACCATGGGTGTGGGCGTGCGTGTCGATACACAAACCTTGAGCGCCTAAAGCGCTCATCAATTTCTTGTGTTGCCTGCAAGGGCGGCGCAAGAAGCGGTGGGTCGAGCCGGTTGAAAAACAGGCCCGAGCCATCCAAGACCGTTGGCGTGCAACCTGTTTGCACTTAATTCACCAGCCAACGCAGATGGCGATCCCGCTGAAAAGATTTTTTCTTGACAGTCAGGTCGCTGCAAAAGTAGCGTGTTGAAGGGGCAACCTGACAACACATTTTGAAGGAGTAGACCTTGAGTCTGAATCGCAGTGAAAAAGAAGCAGTTGTCGCCGAAGTGGCGGGACTTGCTGCACAAGCGCAGACGCTGGTGATGGCGGAATACCGCGGCATCACGGTCGCTGACATGATCAAGTTTCGCGCCAGTGCGCGCAGCCATGGCGTTTCCCTGAGTGTGTTGAAAAACACCTTGGCCCGCCGTGCTGTCGCTGGTACGTCATTTGAAGGTGTCGCAGACCAGATGACCGGACCGCTGATCTATGGGTTTTCTGTGGATGCAGTGGCAGCCGCGAAAGTGGTTGCCGATTTCGCCAAGACCAACGACAAGTTGGTGATTCGCGGTGGTGCATTTGCCGGAAAAACTTTGGATGTCAACGGCGTCAAACAACTGGCCAGCATTCCTTCCAAGGAAGTCTTGCTTGCGCAATTGTGTGGCTTGCTCATGTCGCCCATGTCTCGTACCGCGGTGGTGCTTGGCGCCTTGGCGGCGAAAAAAGGCGAAGCGGTTGCAGCCTGAGCTGTTAACCCATTCAAAAAATTTGGCCTCCCCAAGTGGTGGCCCTGAAAAATTAAGGAAACATTTATGTCATTCGATAAAGACGCATTTTTGACCGCTTTGGACAGCATGACGGTCATGGAACTCAACGAATTGGTCAAAGCCATCGAAGAGAAATTTGGTGTCAGTGCTGCAGCCATGGCGGCCCCTGCTGCGGCGGGTGGTGGCGCTGGCGCTGCTGCTGCTGAAGAGCAAACCGAGTTCAACGTGATGTTGCTAGAAGCTGGCGCAAACAAAGTTTCCGTCATCAAGGCTGTGCGCGAAATCACCGGTTTGGGCTTGAAAGAAGCCAAAGACTTGGTTGACGGCGCACCTAAAGCTGTCAAAGAAGGCGCGACCAAAGCCGATGCTGAAACAGCCAAGAAGAAATTGGAAGAAGCTGGCGCCAAGGTCGAACTCAAATAAACCTAGCGTTACAAAGGCTGGCTACTCCTAACGGGGTGCCGGCCTTTTGTGCTCTCAGAGCACACCCCAGAGAGGCCGCAATCGCTTCTCTGGAGTGTCTTCTGATCTGACTGCAGAAGAACCTTGGTTCGGGTTGTGTGCAATGCGCGACCGTCCGCCAACGCTGGTAGTGGCCAGCGGACCAAGCCAACGCGCAGGTGAAAACTGCCTGCGTGTGAACAGTCGCCGAGAGAAATCAGTCCGGAGAATTTATGGCCTACACATTTACCGAACGCAAGCGTATTCGCAAGAGTTTTGGCAGCCGCGACAGCGTGCTGGAAGTCCCCTACCTGTTACAAATGCAAAAAGATGCCTACACCGCATTTTTGCAAGCAGACACCCCCCCAAAAAAGCGCACCTCTGAAGGCTTGCAAGCAGCATTCGAAGCGGCTTTCCCCATCGTCTCGCACAATGGTTTTGTCGAGATGAAGTACCTTGAGTACAACTTGGCGCGTCCCGCTTTTGATGTGCGCGAATGCCAAACTCGAGGACTTACTTTTTCCTCGGCTGTTCGTGCGCGAGTTCAGTTGATTATTTATGACCGTGACTCTTCCACACCCCAATCCAAGGTGGTCAAGGAAGTCAAAGAGCAAGAGGTCTACATGGGCGAAGTGCCTTTGATGACCGACAAAGGCTCTTTCATTATCAACGGCACAGAGCGCGTGATCGTGTCTCAGTTGCATCGCTCGCCCGGCGTGTTCTTCGAGCACGACAAAGGGAAAACCCACAGCTCCGGCAAATTGCTGTTCAGTGCACGCATCATCCCTTACCGTGGCTCATGGCTGGACTATGAGTTCGACCCCAAAGATATTTTGTATTTCCGCGTCGACCGTCGTCGCAAAATGCCAGTCACCATTTTGCTCAAAGCCATTGGTTTGACGCCTGAAGCCATTTTGGCCAACTTCTTCGTTAATGACACTTTCAAAATGATGGACAGTGGCGCACAAATGGCTTTTGTCGCCGAGCGCTTGCGCGGTGAAGTCGCGCGCTTTGACATCACCGATAAATCCGGCAATGTGGTGGTCGCTAAAGACAAACGCATCACTGCGCGCCACACCCGAGAAATGGAAACAACTGGTACCACCCATGTGTCTGTGCCTGAAGATTTCCTGATCGGTCGCGTGGTCGCCCGCAACATCATCGAAGAAGAGACCGGCGAAATCATTGCCAAGGCCAATGAAGAACTGACTGAAGTGCTGTTGAAAAAATTGCGCTCAAGCGGCGTTCAAGACTTAGAGTGCATCTACACCAATGAACTTGATCAAGGCTCCTATATTTCACAAACCCTGCGCATAGACGAGACTGCCGACGAATTTGCCGCTCGTGTCGCCATCTACCGCATGATGCGCCCTGGCGAGCCGCCCACCGAAGATGCAGTGCAAGCCTTGTTTCAGCGTTTGTTTTACAACCCAGACACCTACGACTTGTCACGTGTCGGTCGCATGAAGTTCAATGCTCGCGTGGGTCGTGAAGACTCTACCGGCCCCATGGTTCTCAATAACGAAGACATTTTGGCGGTGGTCAAAATCTTGGTTGACTTGCGCAATGGCCGCGGTGAAGTCGACGACATTGATCACCTGGGAAACCGCCGTGTGCGTTGTGTGGGCGAGTTGGCTGAAAACCAATACCGCACCGGTTTGGCGCGTATTGAAAAGGCGGTGAAGGAGCGTTTGGGTCAAGCCGAGCAAGAGCCTTTGATGCCGCATGACCTGATCAATTCCAAGCCTATTTCTGCAGCGCTCAAAGAGTTTTTTGGCGCGTCGCAGTTGTCGCAGTTCATGGACCAAACCAACCCCTTGTCTGAGATCACGCACAAGCGTCGTGTCTCTGCCCTTGGCCCAGGCGGTTTGACGCGTGAGCGTGCAGGTTTTGAAGTGCGGGACGTGCACGTGACCCATTACGGTCGTGTATGTCCCATTGAAACACCTGAGGGCCCCAACATTGGTTTGATCAACTCGCTGTCTTTGTATGCGCGCTTGAACGAATACGGTTTCATTGAAACACCTTACCGCCAAGTGATTGACGGCAAAGTGACCATGGAAATTGATTACCTGTCAGCCATAGAAGAAGCCAAATACGTGATTGCTCAGGCCAACGCCTTGTTGGACAAAGAAGACCGGTTGATTGGTGACTTGGTGTCTGCTCGTGAAAAGGGCGAATCGATTTTGTGTGGCAAAGAGCGCGTTCAGTACATGGACGTGTCGCCCGCGCAGATCGTCTCGGTGGCCGCTTCCTTGGTGCCCTTCTTGGAGCATGATGACGCCAACCGCGCTTTGATGGGCGCCAATATGCAGCGCCAAGCCGTGCCTGTGTTGCGCCCTGAGAAAGCATTTGTGGGTACCGGTATTGAGCGGGTTGCGGCGATCGACTCTGGCACCGTGGTCACCGCCTTGCGTGGAGGTGTTGTCGATTATGTAGACGCCACCCGTATCGTGGTGCGTGTGAACGATGCAGAAACTCAAGCGGGTGAAGTGGGTGTAGACATTTACAACCTCATCAAATACCAGCGTTCAAACCAAAACACCAACATCCATCAACGCCCCATCGTCAAGCGCGGCGACAAACTCGCCAAAGGTGATGTGGTGGCCGATGGTGCATCAACCGACTTGGGCGAATTGGCCTTGGGTCAAAACATGTTGGTGGCCTTCATGCCGTGGAATGGCTACAACTTCGAAGACTCCATCCTCATCTCTGAGCGTGTGGTGGCTGAGGACCGTTACACCTCCATACACATTGAAGAACTCGTGGTGATGGCGCGCGACACCAAGTTGGGCGCAGAAGAAATCACCCGCGACATCCCCAATTTGGCTGAGCAACAAATCAACCGATTGGACGAGTCGGGCATCATCTTTGTGGGCGCTGAAGTTCAACCAGGCGATGTCTTGGTGGGCAAGGTCACCCCCAAAGGCGAAACCACTTTAACGCCAGAAGAAAAATTGCTGCGCGCCATCTTTGGTGAAAAAGCCTCGGACGTGAAAGATACTTCTTTGCGCGTCGACCAAGGCTCACAAGGCACGGTTATCGATGTGCAGGTGTTCACCCGCGAAGGCATTGTGCGCGACAAACGCGCTCAGCAAATCATTGACGATGAATTGAAGCGCTTTCGTTTGGACTTGAATGACCAACTGCGCATTGTGGAAGCGGATGCGTTTGACCGTATTGGCAAACTGCTCAACGGCAAAACCGCCAATGGCGGCCCCAACAAACTGCCCAAAGGCAGCAAGATCGACAAAGCCTATTTGGACAGCGTGGAGAAGTTCCATTGGTTCGACATCCGTCCTGCTGATGAAGACACGGCCTCACAGCTTGAAAGCATTAAAAACGCTTTAACCCAAACCCGACACAGTTTTGATTTGGCGTTTGAAGAGAAGCGCAAAAAACTTACCCAAGGCGACGAGTTGCCGGCCGGTGTGTTGAAGATGGTCAAGGTCTACTTGGCGGTCAAGCGTCGCTTGCAACCAGGTGACAAGATGGCCGGTCGCCATGGCAACAAAGGCGTGGTCTCCAAAATTGTGCCCGTCGAAGACATGCCTTACATGGCCGACGGCACACCCGTTGACATCGTGCTCAATCCTTTGGGGGTGCCTTCACGCATGAATGTGGGACAAGTTTTGGAAGTGCATTTGGGCTGGGCTGCCAAGGGTATTGGTTACCAACTGGGCCAGATGATGCAAGAAGAAGCCAAGACAGCCGAGATCCGCACTTTCTTAGAGACCTTGTACAACAGTACAGGGCACAAGGAAGAGTTGAGCAAGCTGGCCGACAAAGAAATCAAGGAAATGGCTCTCAACCTCTCCACAGGTGTACCTTTTGCAACACCGGTGTTCGATGGCGCTTCAGAAGAAGACATTCGTACCATGTTGAAACTGGCTTACCCAGAAGAGGTGGTGAAGGCCAAGGGCTTGACGCCCGCACGCACCCAAGCTAATTTGTTTGACGGCCGCACCGGCGACGCTTTTGAGCGCCCCACCACCGTGGGCTATATGCATGTGCTGAAACTTCACCATTTGGTGGACGACAAAATGCATGCACGCTCCACCGGCCCTTACAGCTTGGTCACACAACAACCGCTGGGCGGCAAGGCCCAGTTTGGCGGTCAACGCTTTGGCGAGATGGAGGTATGGGCTTTGGAAGCCTATGGTGCCTCTTACACCCTGCAAGAAATGCTCACCGTCAAATCTGACGACGTGCAAGGTCGAACCAAGGTTTACGAAAGCATCGTCAAAGGCGAACACGCTATCGAAGCGGGCATGCCCGAATCGTTCAATGTGTTGGT
>JABMMR010000083.1 GCA_013205525.1 Burkholderiales bacterium
GGCATCCGTTCAGGTGTGCGCAAAGTGAACATCGACACCGACATCCGCTTGGCCATGACCGGCGCTATGCGTCAAAGCTTTGCGCAAGACCGCAGCGAATTCGACCCACGCAAGGCCTTGATTGCTGCACGTAAGGCAGCCAAGGGTATTTGCAAAGCTCGCTTTGAGGCCTTTGGCTGTGCCGGCAAAGCCGCCAGTATCAAAGTGGTATCTCTGGACGCTATGGCAGGTCGTTACCCTTAAATTACAATAATTTTCATTTTAATTTTTGAAAAACGACCATGTTGAACAAAACTTCCCCCGCAAAGATGTCCTTCCCCGATCACTCAGATGTGTCGCAATGCGACCCTGAGTTGTGGACAGCTGTGTTGCAAGAGGCTGCTCGCCAAGAGCAGCACATCGAACTGATCGCCTCTGAAAACTACACCAGCCCAGCGGTTATGCGCCTTCAAGGCTCGGTGCTGACCAACAAGTATGCCGAGGGCTACCCTGGCAAACGTTATTACGGTGGTTGTGAGTTTGTAGACATCGCTGAGCAGTTATGCATTGACCGTCTTAAAGAACTTTATGGCGCAAATTTCGTCAATGTGCAGGCCAACTCTGGCTCGCAAGCCAACCAAGCGGTGTTCTTGGCATTGCTGCAACCCGGCGACACCATCATGGGCATGAGCTTGGCTGAAGGCGGCCATCTGACGCACGGCATGCACTTGAATATGAGTGGCAAATGGTTCAATGTGGTGAGTTACGGTCTGAATGCGGCCGAAGAAATTGACTATGACGCCATGGAAAAAATGGCGCACACCCACAAGCCCAAACTGATCATCGCGGGCGCCTCTGCCTATTCGCTGAAGATTGATTGGCAGAAGTTTGCACAGGTAGCCAAAAGCATAGGCGCTTACCTGATGGTGGACATGGCCCATTATTCCGGCTTGATTGCGGGTGGTGCTTACCCCAACCCGGTGCCCTATGCCGATGTGGTCACCTCAACCACCCACAAAAGTTTGCGCGGACCGCGTGGGGGCATCATCTTGACCAACAGCGAAGAGATGTCGAAAAAAATCAACAGCGCGGTTTTCCCCGGCATGCAAGGCGGCCCTTTGATGCATGTCATCGCCGGCAAGGCCACAGCCTTTCATGAAGCCTTGCAACCCGCCTTTAAAGCCTACCAACAGCAGGTCTTGTTGAATGCAGACACCTTGGCAAAAACCTTGGTCGAGCGCGGTTTTCGCATCGTCAGCGGGCGTACCGAAAGCCATGTGATGCTGGTCGATTTGCGCGCCAAAGGCATCACGGGTAAAGCCGCTGAAATTGCCTTGGGTCATGCCCACATCACCTGCAACAAAAACGGCATTCCCAATGACCCTGAAAAACCCATGGTGACCAGCGGTATTCGTTTGGGTACGCCGGCCATGACCACGCGTGGCTTTTTGCAAGAACAAGCGCGCATGACTGCGCACTTGATTGCGGATGTGCTCGAGGCGCCTGATGACGCTCAGAACATCGAGAAAGCACGCGCCAAGGTGGCCGAATTGGTCGCGCCCTTCCCCGTTTACGGCGCGAGTGTTTTGCATCCTTGATGCATCAAATGGTGTAGTTAAATAATCCATAGGAGTTCTCATGGCTGGTCGTAATTTCTTGTTTGTCCCCGGTCCTACCAACGTGCCGATGCGTGTACAGCGCGCCATGATGGTTCCTATGGAAGACCACCGTTCGCCCAATTTTCCGCACCTGACCCACACTGTTTTGTCTGGGCTCAAGGACATATTCCGCACAAAAACCGGTACGCCTTTTATCTTTGCATCCTCAGGCACCGGTTGCTGGGAAGCGGCATTGACCAACACTTTGTCGCCTGGCGACAAAGTGCTTGCCGCACGTTTTGGCCAGTTCAGCCATTTGTGGATTGACATGTGCCAGCGCCTAGGCTTGGATGTTCAAATTGTGGACTGCGAGTGGGGAACCGGCGTGCCTTTGCAGCAATTTGCCGATATCTTGAAAAACGATACGCAACACAGCATCAAAGCGGTGCTGGCTTGTCACAACGAAACCGCTACCGGTGTCACTTCAGACATCGCCGGCGTGCGCGAAGCCTTGGACGACGCAGCACACCCTGCGCTCTTCTTTGTCGACTGCGTGTCTTCCCTGGGCTGCATCGATTTTCGTTTCGACGACTGGGGCGTGGACATGGCGGTCAGTGGCTCGCAAAAAGGCTTGATGCTTCCTGCCGGCTTGGGTCTTTTGTGCGCCAGCGCCAAAGCCTTGGCACTTCACAAAACCGCCCAACTCAAGCGCGCATTCTTTGACTTGCATGACATGGTGCAAAGCAATGCCACCGGCTATTTTCCTTACACCCCCGCTTTACCTTTGATGTACGGATTGGTCGAGGCCATGAAAATGCTCGAAGAAGAAGGTTTGGACAATGTGTTTGCCCGCCACCATTACCTTGCTGAAGGTGTGCGTGCTGCGGTGACTCAAGGGTGGCAACTTAAGTTGTGCGCTGTTGAAGCCAAATGGCATTCAGACACAGTCTCTGCAGTGATGTTGCCCGCAGGCATTGCAGGCGGCGATGTGATTGCCCGCGCCTATCGTCGCTACAACCTGTCGCTTGGCGGTGGTTTGTCCAAAGTTGCCGGCAAGCTGTTTCGCATCGGCCACCTCGGCGATATGAATGAGGTGCACCTGATGGCGGCGATCAATGGCGCTGAAATGGCCATGCTCGACTGCGGTGTTGCTGTGCAGCCAGGCAGTGGCGCTGCAGCCGCAGGCAACTACTGGCGCCATAACGCCGCACCCTCAGGCTTGGGTGCGCCGGTCTTCAATAAGGATGAGCATGCAAAAAATAGTATTTCTGGACAGGCAGTCGTTAAGGGCTGAGCTACGCAAACCGGCTTTTTCGCATGACTGGTCCGAGCATGTGCAAACCCGCCCTGAAGACGTGGTCCAGCGTTTGCAAGGCGCAAGCATAGTCATCACCAACAAAGTGCCGATTCGTCGCGAGACCTTGGCGCAACTGCCCGACCTGAAATTGATTGCCATGGCCGCCACCGGCTATGACGTGATTGACGTGGATGCGTGTCGTGAACGCGGTGTTGCTGTGGCCAATATTCGCAACTATGCGGTGCATACCGTTCCCGAACATGCGTTCGCCTTGATTTTTGCTTTGCGCCGCAACTTAATGGCTTACCGAGACGATGTGCTCAAGGGCCGCTGGCAAACCGAGGAGCAATTTTGTTTCTTTGATTACCCCATTCGCGACTTGCACGGCAGCACACTGGGCATTTTTGGTGAAGGTGTGCTGGGGCAGGCCACTGCCCACATCGCCCGTGCATTGGGCATGAAGGTGTTGTTTGCCGACCATGCGCCACCCAAGGCTGCCGGCGTGGACTTTGTCCCGCCTGAACAGGTGTTTGCCGAGTCCGACATCATTTCTTTGCACTGCCCCTTAACCCCCGCCTCGCGCCACTTCATTGGCATGGCGCAGCTGCAA
>JABMMR010000084.1 GCA_013205525.1 Burkholderiales bacterium
ACAACATCCAACGCCATTGGGCCAACCATGGCCGCAAAGAACTGCTGGTGATGAGCTTTCATGGCGTGCCCGCACGAACTTTGAAATTGGGCGACCCGTATCACTGCGAATGCCATAAAACCGCTCGTTTGTTGGCGCAGGCTTTAGGGTTGTCTAAGGAACAATACAAACTGTGTTTTCAGTCTCGCTTTGGCAAAGCCAAATGGCTGGAGCCCTACACCGAGCCGACGGTGCGCGAACTCGCTCACCAAGGCGTGAAATCTATTGATATTGTCTGCCCTGGCTTTGTTGGCGATTGCTTAGAAACTCTGGAAGAAATTGCCATGGAAGTCAAAGAGGCATTTATTGAAGAAGGCGGGCAGGGATATAGCTATATCCCCTGCCTTAACGACAACCCACTGTGGATTGAGGCCTTAGAAAATTTATCAGCCTCGCATATGTCAGGCTGG
Organism: Burkholderiales bacterium; assembly: GCA_013205525.1. Lineage (GTDB taxonomy): Bacteria > Pseudomonadota > Gammaproteobacteria > Burkholderiales > Burkholderiaceae_C > Limnohabitans. The sequence goes on from JABMMR010000084.1 coordinate 450, forward strand.
CCCTTGCAGCCGGCACCCGCACTTGAGACCCAGGCCTCACGTGAAGCAGCTTTGGCCATGGGCGCCGAAATTTAACGCTCGGCGCCAGCAGCGCCGGGTGCGGCGCTGGCCGCAGCAGGCTTAGTTTCGACTGAACCTTTAGCCACATCTGCGGGGAGTTCCGGAGCCGCCTCAGGAGGCGCTACACCGTCTACCGGGGGCGCTGCCACGGTCGAGGTCATGCTTTGCCCAGTAGCCGCTTCGGGCGCCGCTGGGTTGGGCTCAACAGTCTTAGGACGCAGCAAAGCCGCAACAGCAATAGCGACCAAAAACAAGACCAAGATTTTTAAGAAATAGTTGCTCGAAGGGCTAGCGGTTTCAGCCATGTCGTCTTTTGCAGCTTGCCCTTGCAATGGCAATGCAGAATCCAAGACTTTTTCAGCATCTTGCACTTTGGGGGGTTCATCAGCCTGCGACTCGGCTGTCCACTCTACATCGGGCGGTTGGGCCAAGAAATGCAATGGCTCACTGCGACTCAAATGAACCCCCGAGGATGCCATTGGCGTCGCAGCAGCATCGACTCCAGCCATTTGAAAAGGCTCGGTCTTTGACGCGAACAAAAAAGACTCTTCTTGTGCTTGGGGGGGGGGATAAAGGGGCACTTGCCCGAACAATTGAGCTTCGCTCAACTGCAACAAGGCAGCTACTTTTTTGGCCGCCGTCAATTTCACGTTTTCGCTGTAAAAAGAGCTTAGGCCGCCTTCTTCAATTTGGCGTACCTGTTTAACCGATAAACAGGCTCTGGCAGCAATGTCATTGATAGCCCAACCTTGGGCTTCGCGGCGCAGGCGCACCACACTTCCATCTATTTGAGAAACATCAGACATTTCAAGCCTTTAGCGGGACAGCAAAAGACTTTACTTTACCAGCAGCAACTCGCCCTTGATGGAAGCACCTTTTTGCACAGAAAGCGTTTGGTAAACCACATGGCCATCGACAGACGCAGAAGAGGTGACGATCAACTCGCTGCAAGTGGCTGTGCCGGAAAATTTACCCTTGATATGCAAGCTAGAACAAGTTACCACACCTTCGACCTGACCGCGTGAGCCAATGGTGAGTTCATCCACCTGAACTTGACCGTTAAGAGAACCCTCGACATGGATGGCACCCTTGGCTGAAATTTCACCGCGAAAGGAAAACCCCTCACTCAAAATAGAGGGCTTAGAGGCATTGGAAGAAATGATGTCCATCATGGTATTTCTCTGAGGTTGAGCTTGCGGGACCGTCTCACTTGAAGCGGATAACTGTACAGGAGTCACAGACTCAGGCGCATCTGCTGGGCTCGGGGCACTTACATTAGGGCTGTTTGTTTTGGATTTGCTGAACATATTGGGCTGTGCGTATCACTTTTTGGGGATTAACAGGATAACCGCCCACCAATATCTCAAAATGCAGATGCTTGCCGGTCGAAAATCCAGTGTTGCCAATATAGCCCAAGACATTGTCGGTTGTCACCTTGTCACCCACTTTGACCAACAACTGGGCCATATGGGCATAAAGCGACTCTACCCCATTGGAGTGGCGAACGACAACGGTGTTGCCATACTGAGGGTGGAATTCTGACATAACCACCACGCCTGGCTTGACGGCGTAAATCTTATCGTCGCCCGATTCGCTCATCAGATCCACACCGGTATGGAAATGGGACTTACCCGTCAAAGGATGTTTGCGTATACCAAAGTCAGAGGAAAGACTGAAACTGGAGACCGGCATGCGACTGGGCAGGGCGTAGAGCACTTCGCGCAGGGATCGGTTGGTGGACAACTCGTCGGCAACCTTACCGCGCATCAAGGGATTAGATTGCAAATCGCTGTCCAAGGAAAAACCACCATTGGGCGAATTTTGCTGAATAATTTTGATGATTTTTTCGGTCAAGCCCGAGGTTTCAAGCTGTGTTTTGAGGCTATCGTTTTCTTCAGAAACCGCCACCATCGAGGTTTCCACAAAGCGGCGAATGCTCATGTCGCGGTCGCGAATGGTTTGCGCCAAAGTCACCATTTGTTCTTCCGTCAGCGCTTGAGCGGCGTCAGCATCCTGTGATTCTGTCGTGCTACTGATCAACGCGCGAAAGACCTCCTCGTGGGACCGCTCTAAACGGGCACGGCTGGTAGCCAGTGAAACAGAGGTCACGCTCAAGACCACCAAACTGAACACAACAACACCACTCACCACAAGGGTGCTTCGGGCGAATAAGCGCTGAAAACCCGCAGGAATATTGAAATAACGCAAATCCCCGCTTTGCTCAAGAATGAGTTTGATATCTTGGTAGTCACGCACCCACAGGTGGCGCAACATGCCCGGCAGTTTGTGCAAATGGGATAAAAATGGGAGGAGGAAAAGACGCATAAAACTTTTAAAAAACCCTAAATCAGATCAGGGTTTAGCAGTGCCAGGGACAGACACTGGTTGCGGAGTCAGTGGTTCAGCGTCTTGACTGAGTGCTCCCTCAATTTCACCGCCTTTTTCAATTTCAATTTCTGAATAATGAATTTTCCCCACAATTTTTCCGGAGGTACGAACAATCAAGCTCTTTTCACTGACGATAGTGTTGTGAAGTTGGCCGCGAACATCAATGACTTTGGCGGAAACACGTCCTGTTATTCGGCCTGTGGGGCCAATTAAGACCTCTTCTGCAGTCAAATCACCTTCAATCACACCATTGATGACAGCTTTGGAAGGCACCGTAAATGCGCCCTTGACCACCACGCCGTCTCCAATGACAACGCTTTCTAAAGAATCGGATTGATTAGCCATACGTACTCCTTAGGGCAACATCTTATCAAAGAATAAATATAAATTAAGTTTTTTCTTGAAGTTATTGATTTTGTTGAAAAAAATCATTTATTTGCAAAAATGTTTAAAAATAATAAATAAATTTGCATATCTTAGTATTCATATTTTATAATAAAATTATTCAAAATAACTCAAAACAAAAACCGAGCAAAATTTGAAAAACTTTAAATTAAATCCCCA
>JABMMR010000006.1 GCA_013205525.1 Burkholderiales bacterium
CGCAAATCACCCCCGACCAAGTGTATTACCTTAATGCGCACGGTACCTGAACGCCGCTTGGCGACATCAACGAAACCCCGGCCATCAAAGCCGGCTTTGGTGAGCATGCCAAATCTTTGGTGGTCAGTTCAACCAAGGCCATGACCGGCCACTTATTAGGTGGGGCTGGAGGTATAGAGAGCGTCTTCACTGTTTTGTCTTTGTATGAGCAAAAAGTACCGCCCACCATCAATTTACACAGCCCTGATCCTGAGTGCGATTTGGACTATTGCGCCCATACGGCCAGGGACATGAAAATCGAAATTGCAGTCAAAAATAATTTTGGTTTTGGTGGAACCAATGGCACTTTGGTTTTCAAGCGACTTTAAAAACGCAAGATGACCCCGATATGGTCAAGGTAATGCAGGTACTAAACACATCAGCTGAGTTTTTAAAATACAACACTCTTTTTGCCCTTGGAGCAATTCAATATGACGTTACGCAAACTCGATGACCAACGCGAAAGTTTTTGGCTAGGCACTTTCATCCTGATCGCTGCGCTGTGGGCTGTGCCGGCGCTGATGTCACTGCAACCGGCTTGGGCGCAGTCCTCAGCCTCATCGCGTACGCTTCCCGACTTCACCGATTTGGTTGAAATAGTTGGCCCTTCGGTGGTCAACATTCGCACCTTAGAAAAGTCCAAGCCCGTCGCAGGCAACGGACCGAATAGCGAGGTGCCCAATAACGGCGGCCCCAACAGCGGCGGCCCCAGCGACGAAGAAATGCAAGAATTGTTTCGCCGATTTTTTGGCATGCCCCCGCCCGGGAAACCAGGCACCCCCGGCCAGCCCAGACAACCCAACCGCCCGCAGCAGCAACAGCCTGAAGAGCAACCTCGCGGCGTAGGTTCTGGTTTTATTCTCACTGCCGATGGCTTCATCATGACCAATGCTCACGTGGTCGATGGTGCCGAGCAAGTGATCGTGACGCTTACCGATAAACGCGAATTTACCGCGCGCATCATTGGTGCAGACAAACGCACCGATGTTGCTGTGGTGAAAATCGAGGCCAGTGGCTTGCCTCCTGTCAAAATTGGCGACCCTAACCGACTCAAAGTGGGTGAATGGGTAATGGCGATTGGTTCGCCCTTTGGGTTAGAGAATACCGTCACAGCGGGCATCGTTAGTGCCAAAGGCCGAGACACCGGTGACTATCTGCCGTTCATCCAGACCGATGTGGCCATCAACCCAGGCAACTCTGGCGGCCCCCTTATTAATATGCGCGGCGAAGTCGTCGGCATCAACAGCCAAATTTATTCCCGCTCGGGTGGCTTCATGGGTATTTCTTTTGCCATTCCCATTGATGAAGCGGTGCAGGTCAGCACGCAATTGCGCGCAAGCGGCAGGGTGCAACGCGGGCGTCTGGGTGTGGGGATTGGCGATGTGGGCAAAGACGTGGCTGAGTCTTTGGGTCTGGGCAAACCCCAAGGTGCGTTGGTAAGCAATGTCGAGCCTGGCTCGCCTGCAGAAAAAGCAGGTTTGGAGGCGGGCGATATTATTTTGAAATTCGACGGAAAGAAGATTGAAAAATCTGCCGATCTTCCGCGTGCCGTTGGCGGCACCAAGCCCGGCACCCTCAGCACAGTCACCGTGTTCAGACGCGGCACCACCAAAGACTACGCCATCACTGTGGGTGAGTTTGATGCTGACAAAAAGGCGCAAAGCAAGCCAACCCCTGAGAAAGCCACGCCTCCCAGTGCTGCCCAAATGCTGGGTTTGATGGTTAGCGATTTGAGCGATGCACAGAAAAAAGAACTCAACCTCAAAGGCGGAGTGCGTGTTGATTCAGTGGCAGAACCGGCGCTGAAAGCGGGTATTCGTGAGGGTGATGTGGTGGTGCAGGTCGCCAATACCGAGGTGGCAGATGTGAAAGCCTTCACCCAGTTGATTGCGCGTTTGGATAAAAGCAAGCCCATCAATGTGTTGCTGCGCCGAGGTGAGTGGGCGCAGTTCACCGTGATTCGCCCTCGCTGAACACTTTGAAAACAAAGGGTTTACCCTAGACTGTGGAATTGACGGATTCGCCCAACGTTTTTAAAAATTATTCTGTCTTTAAAGCGGGGCGAAAATTATTTTGTTTAAATCAAAAATCATATAAAAAATTGATTTCAAATTACTAAATAGATATAATAAAACACTTAATGACCACCATGCGAGATTATCAAGACTTTCCCCCTAACGCTCCACAGCTCACCCACAAGTTGTTCTGTTGTTTTTTCAATGATTTTGGGGATAAGCTGTGAATAAGTTTCCTGTGGCTAGGTCGCAACGCTTGTCCGAGCGACTTGTAAGGGCTTACCGTCCCTGTCTTTTTCCCTACAATGAAATTCCAACTATCGCAGTTGCCATAGATTGTTGGTTCCGGGCGCGTCATCACCTGACGCGCCCTTTTTTATGGCTTTCCCCTCTGTAAATTCAGACACTTAACTGCATGCCTTGATGAACCACATCAGAAATTTTTCCATCATTGCGCACATTGACCACGGCAAATCCACACTTGCAGATCGCTTAATTCAACGCTGCGGCGGCTTGAGCGACAGAGAGATGCAAGCACA
>JABMMR010000085.1 GCA_013205525.1 Burkholderiales bacterium
GCCGTCGTGGTGAAATTGGTAGACACGCTATCTTGAGGGGGTAGTGGCGAAAGCTGTGCGAGTTCGAGTCTCGCCGACGGCACCATGTCCAGTAAATTGTCATGCTGGCGTCAGACATAGAGTCGGGCCAACATCCAAAACTGCAACCAGAGATTGAAATGAGTCTAGAGCAGTATCTCCCCGTTATGTTGTTTATTCTCGTTGGCCTGTTGGTCGGCGTTGTCCCCCAACTTATTGGGTTTTTGCTGGGGCCGCAACGGCCCGACCCAGCCAAAAACTCCCCCTATGAGTGTGGCTTTGAGGCTTTTGACGACGCTCGAAGCAAATTTGATGTCCGCTATTACCTGGTTGCTATTTTGTTTATTCTTTTTGATTTAGAAATTGCTTTCCTATTTCCTTGGGCCGCCGCTCTTAAAGAAATTGGAACCACAGGGTTTATGGCCATGATGATTTTTCTTGGTATTCTTGTCGTAGGTTTTATCTACGAATGGAAAAAAGGGGCCCTTGACTGGGAGTAACTTATGTCACTTGATGGGGTTTTCAAAGAAGGCTTTATCACCACCTCTTATGACTCGGTGGTGAATTGGGCAAAGACAGGTTCTCTTTGGCCTATGACGTTTGGCTTGGCCTGCTGCGCTGTAGAAATGATGCATGCGGGTGCGGCTCGATACGATATCGACAGGTTTGGCATGTTGTTTAGGCCCAGTCCCCGTCAATCTGATTTGATGATAGTTGCGGGTACTTTGTGCAACAAAATGGCTCCTGCTTTACGCAAGGTCTACGACCAAATGAGTGAACCGCGATGGGTTTTATCTATGGGTTCTTGTGCCAACGGCGGAGGCTACTACCACTACAGCTACTCGGTTGTTCGGGGTTGTGATCGCATTGTTCCGGTGGATGTGTATGTGCCTGGTTGCCCCCCCACGGCTGAAGCTTTGCTGTATGGGATCTTGCAACTGCAAAACAAGATTCGCCGTGAAAACACCATCGCTCGCGGATAACTCTTAATGGCTTCGACAGTTTCTCTTCTTCAGCTTGAAGACACTTTAAGAAAAGTGTTTGTCAACCTGTCCCCAGAGCTGAAAATTACCTTGGGTGAAATCACCATGACGGTGGGAGCCAGTGACTATTTAACTGTTGCTCAAACCCTGCGCGACCATCCTGAATTGGCTTTTGAGCAGTTGCTAGATTTGTGTGGCGTTGATTATTCTGATTACAAAAATAACGCACCCTCAGCATTCAGCGATTTACCTCGCTATGCGGTGACCAGTCATTTGCTGTCGCTGACCCACAATTGGCGTATCCGCTTACGGGTGTTTTTGTTGGATGACGATATGCCCATATTGCCCTCCATCAATGACATATGGAACAGCGCCAATTGGTATGAGCGCGAAGCTTTCGACTTGTTTGGTATTTTGTTTGAAGGCCATTTAGACCTGCGCCGCATCTTGACCGATTATGGTTTTATAGGTCACCCCTTCCGTAAAGACTTTCCTACCTCGGGCCATGTAGAAATGCGTTACGACGCAGAGCAAAAACGGGTGATTTACCAACCCGTCACCATTGAGCCGCGTGAAATAACGCCTCGCATTGTTCGAGAAGATAACTATGGCGGTTTGCACTGAGCGCATATGGCAGACATTAAAAATTACACTTTGAATTTAGGGCCACAGCATCCTGCCGCGCATGGTGTATTGCGCTTGGTGCTTGAGCTCGATGGGGAGGTGGTGCAACGCGCGGACCCCCACATAGGTTTGTTACACCGCGCAACTGAAAAATTGGCGGAAAGCAAAACTTATATACAAGCCTTGCCTTATATGGACAGGCTCGACTATGTCTCGATGATGTGCAATGAGCACGCCTATTGCTTGGCGATAGAAAAGCTCATGGGCTTGGATGTGCCGGTACGCGCTCAATACATTCGCGTCATGTTCTCGGAAATAACCCGAATGCTCAACCATTTGATGTGGTTGGGGGCGCATGGTTTCGATTGCGGCGCCATGAATATTCTGATCTATTGTTTTCGCGAAAGAGAAGATTTATTTGACATGTACGAGGCTGTATCAGGTGCGCGCATGCATGCGGCTTATTTCCGTCCGGGCGGTGTCTACAGAGACTTGCCCGACACCATGCCTCAGTACAAGGTGAGTAAGTTCAAGAATGCCAAGGCCATTTCGCAGTTGAATGAAAACCGCAATGGCTCTTTGCTTGATTTCATCGAAGACTTCACCAAGCGCTTTCCCAAGTATGTGGACGAGTACGAAACTTTATTGACTGACAACCGCATATGGAAGCAGCGAACTGTCGGCATCGGTGTGGTCACACCTGAGCGTGCTAAAAATTTAGGTTTCACCGGTCCTATGTTGCGTGGCTCGGGTGTTGCATGGGATTTGCGAAAACATCAGCCGTACGAAGTTTATGACCAGATGGATTTCGATATTCCGGTGGGCAAGACGGGTGACTGTTACGACCGGTACTTAATTCGTGTGGAAGAAATGCGCCAGTCCAATCACATCATCAGTCAATGCGTGAAGTGGTTGCGTGCCAACCCTGGTCCCGTGATTACCAATAACCACAAGGTAGCGCCTCCCCAGCGCGAAGGCATGAAGTCCAGCATGGAGGAGTTGATTCACCATTTCAAACTCTTCACAGAAGGCTTCCATGTGCCTGAGGGCGAAGCTTATGCAGCGGTAGAGCATCCCAAGGGTGAGTTTGGTATTTACTTGGTCAGCGACGGGGCTAACAAGCCTTATCGCTTAAAGATTCGTGCGCCTGGATTTGCACATTTGTCAGC
>JABMMR010000086.1 GCA_013205525.1 Burkholderiales bacterium
CCCTCTTCAATGGCTTGGCTGGGCGTGTTGGCGCTGTAAATCAGCAAGCCCTTGGTGCGGTCGAAATGCGCCGCCTGCTCTTGGCGCCGCTGATCGCCAAAGCGCGTGGGCAGCAAGCCCCTCGCGCCCATCTGCCCCACGCTGGTTTGGCTGAGTTTGCCAAACACAAAGGCTTGAATTTCGTGGCGCAATTGGTAATTGTCGTCTTGGTGTTTCCAACTGATGCTGGCGCTGGCGGTGTAGCGCACGCCCTTGGAGGTGCCACTGAGTTCAAACTGAAGCAAGCTGGGTGCAGGCCACACGAACGTCGCTTGTGTGAGCCATGCGGGTGTTTCAAGCGCAGGCGCGGGGGCGGGCTCAGCAGGCGGCGCAAGCGTTATCGGCGGCTCGATGACTTCTGGCGCTGGGGTAGACGCAGCGACAGGCTCTTCGGGCGCAGATGGGCTGGGCTTTGGCGCAACGGGGGCGTCTGGTGTGTCCAAACGCGCCGTGGCACCCGAGTTGGCCGCAGGCGGTGCGACAACCCTTGCCACTTTGGAGGACGGTGCTGACACGGCGACCGGCAAAGCGCTGAGTTCAGCCTGAGCTTTGGGTGCGGGCATTGACAAGCGCAGATGGGCAACCGTTGGCGCCGCAGTGGGCGTTACAGGTTGCTTGCGCCAGCCAAGGGAGCTGGAGAGTGTTTGCAGGCCCATTAAATGAAGGGCGACAACCAACGCCACCAAGCCCCAGAGCCAAGGGCGCGGCAAGAATGACGCTGGATAGAATGCTTGCATGAAACTGGCTACTTACAAAGACGGGTCTCGCGATGGGCAACTGGTGGTGGTGTCGCGTGATTTAACCACTGCCCATTATGCGAGTGGCATCGCCTCGCATTTGCAACAGGTCTTGGACGACTGGAACTTTCTTTCGCCTCAGTTGGAAGATTTGTCGCAGGCCGTGAACCAAGGCAAAGCCCGTCACGCTTTCCCCTTTGATACCAAGCTGTGCATGGCCCCTTTGCCACGCGCTTACCAATGGGCTGACGGCTCGGCCTATATGAACCATGTGGAATTGCTGCGGGCTTCGCGCAACAGCACTGAGCATGACAATTTTGACGAAGAACCCAAGATGTACCAAGGCGGCAGTGACGACTTTTTAGGCCCTTGTGACGATGTGGTGTGCCCCAGCACCGACGACGGCATCGACTTTGAGGCCGAGGTGGCGGTCATTACCGGCGACGTGAGCATGCAAGCCACGCCCGAGCAAGCCTTAGACGGCATTCGGCTGGTGATGCTCGCCAACGATGTGTCGCTACGCCGCCTCATCCCCAAGGAGCTGGCGAAAAACTTTGGTTTTGTGCAAGGCAAACCCGCCACCGCCTTCAGCCCCGTGGCGGTTACTTTGGATGAGTTGGGCAACGCGTGGAAGCATGGCCGCTTACACCTGAGCATGCGCGTCGACTGGAACGGCAAGCGTGTGGGCATGTGCGAAGCCGGCCCCGAGATGACCTTTCATTTCGGTCAACTGATTGCCCATCTGTGCAAAACCCGCAATGTGCGCGCGGGCAGCATCATTGGCAGCGGCACCGTCAGCAACAAGGCGGTGGAGGTCGATGGCCGCAAAGACTGGCCCAAGGGCTATAGCTGCATTGCCGAAAAACGCGCTATTGAAACCATCTTGGACGGCAAGGCCAGCACCGACTTTATGCAGTTCGGTGACACGGTGCGCATAGAGATGAAGGACAAAGAGGGACAAAGCGTTTTTGGCGCCATAGACCAAACCATCGCGCCGCTCAAAGCAGGCTAGGGTCGCCGGCCATCGGGCAGGCACAATGCGTTTTTTACCCCAACCTTAGATACTTATGCGAGCCATCGACTACAGCGCCTACCAAACCCTGTCCATCACCCGCCGTGGCCCCAAGGACAGCGTGCTGGACATCCAAATGAAAGCCCGCAACGGCAAACTGCCCACCGCCGGACACGACGGCCATGAAGAGTTATGCGAGATTTGGCGCGATGTGGGGCGCGACGACAGCGTGCGCTGCGCGGTGTTGCGCGGCGAAGGCATGGGCTTTTCGGGCGGCGGCGACTTGCAACTAGTCCAAGACATGGCGCAAGACTTCGAGGTGCGCACACGGGTGTGGAAAGAAGCACGCGACTTGGTCTACAACGTGATCAATTGCGACAAACCCATAGTCAGCGCCATGCACGGCCCAGCGGTAGGTGCGGGATTGGTGGCAGGTTTATTGGCTGATATTTCTATCGCCGCTAAAAGCGCCAAGATTGTGGACGGCCATACCCGCTTGGGCGTGGCAGCCGGTGACCACGCCGCCATCATTTGGCCTTTGTTGTGCGGCATGGCCAAAGCCAAGTACTACCTGTTGTTGTGCGAAGCGGTGAGTGGCGAAGAGGCCGAACGCATAGGCTTGGTGTCGCTGTGTGTGGAAGATGCGCAGTTGTTAGACAAAGCCTATGAAGTGGCCGAAAAGTTGGCCAATGGCAGCCAAAGCGCGATTCGCTGGACCAAGTACGCGTTGAACAACTGGTTGCGCCAAGCCGGTCCAGCGTTTGACACCTCGCTGGCGCTGGAATTCATGGGCTTTGGCGGCCCCGATGTGCACGAAGGCGTGGCCTCGCTCAAAGCCAAGCGAGCGCCTGATTTCGGTTGATTAGCGCACTTCTTACTTGTTTGACC
>JABMMR010000001.1 GCA_013205525.1 Burkholderiales bacterium
ATGCCGCCTTGCTCCACCCTGTCGGCGGCTTGGTCCAAGATGGCCATGCTGCGCGGATGCAGTTCGCCTGAGTCTTTGTGCAAAAAGAAAGGCACGGGCACGCCCCAAGAGCGCTGGCGCGAGATGCACCAATCGGGCCGGTTGGCGATCATGTCGCGCAAACGGGTTTTGCCGTTCTCGGGATAGAACTGGGTTTGCTCGATGGCGTCCAGCGCCAATTGACGCAAAGTTTGGGGTGCTTTGTGGCTGGTGAACACACCCTCGCCCTCGTCCATGCGGATAAACCACTGGGCTGCTGCGCGGTAGATGACCGGTGTTTTGTGCCGCCAGCAATGCGGGTAGCTGTGCGAGATGCCGTGCGTGGCCATCAAGCGGTCGGCATTTTTCAGCGCCTCCAAAATCACTGGCACGGCTTTCCAAATATGTTGACCACCAAACAAGGCGAAGTCGGCGGCATACGCGCCGTTGCCTTGCACGGGGTTCAAGATGTCGGTGTAGTGCATGCCATGGGCTAAACAACTGTTGTAGTCGTCCAAGCCGTAAGCGGGCGCGCTGTGCACGATGCCGGTGCCGTCGTCTGCGGTGGCGTAGTCGGCCAAATACACGGGCGCGGTGCGTTCAAAGCCCGCGTCCACAGCCGACAACGGATGGTCAAACTCAATCAAATCCAGCGCTTGGCCCGTGCAGGTGGCGACCACCTTGCCGCTGATTTGCCAGCGCTCTAAACATTTTTCTACCAAGCTCTCGGCACAAACATACAAACCTTGTTCGGTGTCTACCAATGCATAGCTCAACTCGGGGTTCAAGTTCAATGCTTGGTTGGCAGGTATGGTCCAAGCGGTGGTGGTCCAAATCACTGCAAAAGCTGGCTTGTCCAGTTTTGAGAGGCCAAAAGCGGTGGCCAGTTTGTCGGGCTGGGCGCACAGAAAAGCCACGTCCAAGGTGTCGCTTTTCTTGTCAGCGTATTCGATTTCAAACTCGGCCAATGACGAGCCGCAATCGAAGCACCAATAAACAGGTTTTAAACCACGGTAAACAAAGCCGCGCTCAATCACGCGTTTAAAAGCGCGGATTTGTCCTGCCTCGTTGGCTGGGTCCATGGTGCGGTAAGGACGCTCCCAGTCGCCCAAAACGCCCAAGCGTTTGAAGTCTTCGCGTTGCTGCTCAATTTGTTCGGTGGCAAAAGCGCGGCTCTTGGCTTGCATATCGTCGCGACTGAGTTTGCGTCCATGCAGTTTTTCGATGGCGTTTTCAATGGGCAGGCCATGGCAGTCCCAGCCGGGAATGTATTGCGCATCAAAGCCAGCCAGTTGACGACTTTTCACAATCATGTCTTTCAACACTTTGTTCAGTGCGTGGCCAATATGCAGCTTGCCGTTGGCATAGGGCGGTCCATCATGCAAAACAAACAGCGGTTGACCCAGCCGCGCATCACGCAGTTGTTTGTACAGACCTTGGTCTGACCAAGCCTTGGCCCAAGCGGGTTCGCGTTTGGGTAAATCGCCGCGCATAGCAAACGGCGTGTCCATCATATTGATGCGGGTGTCGGGGGTAGGGGTTTTATCGGTCATTTTTGAAACCACTGACGAGCGTCAATGCAGTCTTGGGCGATGCCTTGCTGAAGTGCATCAAGGCTGTCATAGGTTAATTCGTCGTGTAATTTATGCAGCAATTCAACTCGAATGAGTTTACCGTAGCCCCCTTGCGAGCCCAGGCTTGCCGGCCACTCTAAGCAGTGCGTTTCCAGCAATACCTGTCCTCGGTTGACGTCGTTGGCGTCTAGCGAGGGGCGCACACCAAAGTTAGCTACCCCAGGCAGCGGTTTGTCGCTCAGGCCGTGTACTTGCGCCACAAAAATACCGCTGGCCGCGGGTTTGGCATGCGCAAAGCGCAGATTCAAGGTGGCACAGTTGAGTTCTCGCCCCAGTTTGCGTCCGTGAATCACATGGCCCGACAAAGCGTAGGGCCGCCCAAGCAAGAGTGCTGCGCGGCGCATATCGCCTTGCGACAAAGCTTGGCGTACCGCCGAACTCGACACGCGCCCACTAGAAGCTGCTTGGCCATCCAAGGCCGGTGTATCGGAAATTTCATAGCTGTTCATGCGCGCCACTTCAAACCCCAGTTGTTGCCCACTGAGCGACAAAGAGGCGTAGTTTCCCGCACGCTTGGTGCCATAACAAAAGTCGTCGCCAACCAGCACATAGCGGGTGCCCAAGCCCTGCACCAAGACCTGCTGCACAAACTCATGCGGCGTCAAGCCAGACAACCAAGGATTGAACGGCATGATCACGCATTGGGCTATGCCGCAAGCCTCTAACTCGGCAAGTTTGTCGCGCAAACTGACGATGCGTTGCGGCGCCATCTCGGGAATACCCATTTGCTGGGCAAAAAAATCGCGTGGGTGCGGCTCGAAGGTCATCACGCACGAGGGCAGGGCGCGATGGCGTGCTTCGTTGCGCAACAAAGCCAACATGGCTTGGTGCCCGCGGTGAACGCCATCGAAATTGCCAATGGTCACTGCGCAGGCCGCTGCCAGTTTTGGGTGGTGAATGCCGCGAAAGATGTGCATGGCTTGAATTGGCTGGAGAAAGTTGTTTCATGAAAACAAGGTATATTGTCTAGGAATCGACGTCAGTGCTCGCTTTGATCTCTAGGGAGGTGAATGTTGAAGGTGTTGAAGCTGTCAGCCCAAGGGTTGCCGCAATCTTGGATTTCGCTGGAACAAGCGGTGATCCACTATGCAGCGGAGGAAGTGCGTTGGGAAGCCGGCGCACAAATCGCGGTGTTTCGTGGCGGCCACAACGCCATCACCGGCGAGCAATCCATCATCACCGTCAACAGCATCATTGGCACCAAGGGCGTGCCGGGCATCAATCCGTTTGACCTCAAACCGGGTCTGACCAATAGCAAACTCTTTGCCCGCGACCGCAATACCTGCGCTTACTGTGGCGACGATTTCCACGAAACCGAACTCACCCGCGAACACATCATCCCGTTTGGCCAACATGGCTTGGACACTTGGATGAATGTGGTCACCGCTTGTCGCGCTTGCAACCACCGCAAAGCCAACCGCACGCCCGAGCAAGCCCGCATGCCTTTGCTATACACGCCGTATGTGCCCACCCTGTGGGAAGACTTTATTCTGCGTAACCGCCGCATACTCGCCGACCAGATGGAATTTTTAACCGCGCATTTGCCGCGCAATTCAAGGTTGGCGGCTTAGCCAATCTGCAATCGCTTGCGGGTAAATCAAGTGCTCTTGGGTAAGCACCCTTGCGGCCAAGCTGTCTGCTGTGTCGTCGGGCAACACCGGCACCACGGCTTGCGCAAGAATCGGCCCATCGTCTAAATCCACCGTCACTTGGTGCACCGTGGCACCGGCAAAACGGCAACCGGCATCGATCGCCCGTTGATGGGTATTGAGGCCTGTGAATGCCGGTAAAAGTGAGGGGTGAATATTGAGCAACCGCCCTTGGTAATGCACCACAAACCCGGGCGACAAGATGCGCATAAAGCCCGCCAACACCACCAAGCTGGGTTGATGGGCATCGATGGCTTGCATCAATGCCGAGTCAAAAGCCTCGCGGGGGTGGGACTGGTTTTCGTAAAGCGTGTGGTCCACGACTTGCGTGACCAAACCCAGATCAGCGGCTTTGGCAAGACCAGCAGCTTGGGGGCGGTTGCTGATCACACAGGCAATATGCGCTTGCAAGCGCTCATGCCATTGTTCGCGTTGGGCGGCTTGGGCGATGGCCTGCATATTGGAGCCGCCGCCAGAAATAAGAATCACGATATTGCGCATAGCTGGTCATTATCACCATGCATCTCCACTGGCATCAAAAAATCGCGCAAAATAGCACGGTCGTTCTAAATTGCCTCGGAGAACTTGCATGGATTTGGCTTTCACACCTGAAGAACAGGCTTTTCGCGAAGAGGTGCGCTCATGGGTGCATGCGCATTTGCCTGCAACCCTTTCGCACAAAGTGCACAACGCCTTGCGTTTGACCCGTGAGGACATGCAGGCTTGGGCCAAAACCTTGGGCACCAAGGGCTGGCTGGGCTACAGCTGGCCACAGCAGTTTGGCGGCCCAGGCTGGAGTGCGGTGCAAAAGCATTTGTTTGAAGAAGAGTGTGCCTTGGCGGGAGCGCCGCGCGTCGTGCCGTTTGGTCCTGTGATGGTGGCGCCTGTCATCATGGCGTTTGGGTCGCCCGAGCAACAGCAGAGGTTTTTGCCAGGCATTGCCAGCGGCGAAGTGTGGTGGAGCCAGGGTTACAGCGAACCAGGCTCAGGCTCGGATTTGGCATCGCTTAAAACCCGTGCCGAGCGCGTGGGTAACAAATTCATTGTTAACGGTCAAAAAACCTGGACCACCTTGGCGCAGTTTGGCGAGTGGATTTTTTGTTTAGTGCGCACCAGCTCCGAAGGCAAGCCGCAAACCGGCATTTCGTTTTTGCTGATCGACATGAAGTCCGCGGGTGTGAGCGTGCGCCCCATCAAATTACTGGACGGTGAATGCGAAGTCAATGAGGTGTGGTTTGACAACGTGGAAGTGCCCGCTGAGAACCTGGTCGGCGAAGAAAACAAAGGCTGGAACTATGCCAAGTTTTTGCTGGCACATGAGCGCACCAATATCGCTGACGTCAACCGCGCCAAGCGCGAACTCGAGCGCTTGAAGCGCATCGCCAAAGCCGAAGGCGTGTGGGACGACTTGCGTTTCAGAGATGAAATCGCCAAGCTAGAAGTCGATGTCATTGCCTTGGAGATGATGGTGCTGCGGGTTTTGAGCGCCGAGAAGTCGGGCAAGCAGTCACTGGATATTGCTGGCCTGTTGAAAATTCGTGGCTCTGAAATTCAACAGCGCTACAGCGAGTTGATGATGATGGCCGCAGGGCCTTTCAGCTTGCCGTTCATCCAAGAGGCGATGGACGCGGGTTGGCAAGGCGACCATGTGGGCGCAGCGCATTGCGCGCCTTTGGCCTCCACATATTTCAATATGCGCAAGACCACCATTTATGGCGGCTCGAATGAAGTGCAACGCAACATCGTTGCGCAAACTGTTTTGGGGTGAAGCATGGACTTTGATTTTTCAGACGAACAAGAGCAACTGCGCGACGCGGTTCGCAAATGGGTGGACAAGGCTTACAGCTTTGACCAGCGCACCAGCGTGGTGGCGGCGGGTGGTTTTTCTGCCAGTGCCTACCAAGCCATGGCCGAATTGGGTTTGTGTGGCTTGTATGTGCAAGACGCTTATGGCGGCATGAACATGGGTCCCACCGAGGGCATGGTGGCCATGGAAGAGCTGGGGCGGGGTATGGTGATGGAACCGTTGGCCCATACTTGGATGTGCACCGCTGTGCTGCAAGCTTTTGCGC
>JABMMR010000087.1 GCA_013205525.1 Burkholderiales bacterium
ACACCCACGGTTTGCACCGAATACTCGTCTTTCAATTCCCATTGCAAATCGTCGCAGGTGACAAAGTTGCCAAGCCCGGGGTGAAACGGTCCTACGTGGTAATCCTCGAGGTAAACCTCGATAAAGGTTTTCCAGTTGTAGTTGCACTCATGCATTTCTATATGGTCGAGGGCGTAGCCGCTGAAGTCGAGTTGACTGCGCGGGCCCATGCCGGCCAAGTCGGCCAGCACATCACGCCCTTGGGCTTCAAACAGCAAGCCATTCCATTCTTGCAGCGGGTAGTTTTGCAGGTTCAGGCAAGGGTCATGCTGGAAATGCGGTGCGCCCAGCAACTGACCTTGACCGGAATAGGTCCAACGGTGAAGCGGGCACACCACATTGCCGCCCATGGCACGGGCGGGATCGTTCAAGTTGCCGCGTCCCTTGAGCATGACCGCTTGGCGGTGGCGGCAGACATTGGAGATGAGTTGAATGCCTTGCGGGGTATGCACCAAGGCGCGCCCCTCGTTTTCATGGGGGAGCGCATGGTAGTCGCCCACCTCGGGCACAGACAAAGTGTGGCCGACATAACGCGGACCACGCTTGAACAGATGTTCGATTTCACGCTGGTACAGCGCTTCATCGAAATAACTCGACACTGAGAGTTGGCCACAGGCCTGCTGCAGTTGAAGACTTAAATCAGACATGGGGGACCTGACCTAAAGACTCCCCACAGGGAGAATGAATAAAAAAACTGGGGCTACCCAGGCGGAAGCGGATTGTAGCCTCGACTTTTAACAAAATTCATGTTTTTCAAAGATTAAATCACCCGCCTACAATGGTTTTTAACTTTTAAATACAGTGTGGCATGAGCAAATCCAAACCGTCGTCTTCCATTGCTGCACCTGAGCAACCGGTTCCTGAAAGCTACGAAGCCGGTTTGCATGAACTGGAGTCTTTGGTCGCGCACATGGAATCGGGCCAATTGCCTTTAGCACAACTTTTACAAACCTACCAGCGTGGCGCTTTTTTGCTTAACCACTGCCGCCAACAATTGCAGGCGGTAGAGGCGCAAATCAAAGTGTTGGAAGCGGGCAACTTGAAACAGTGGAGTGGCGGCGAATGAAGGCATTCAATTTCAACCAATGGAGCCAAAGCCACTTGGCCGCTATCGAATTTGCCTTGGACGACAACGTGCCCGCCTACGCGCCTGCTGGTTTGGGAGAGGCCATGCGTTATGCGGTGTTGGATGGCGGTAAACGTTTGCGTCCGCTGCTGGCGTTGGCCAGCATGGAGGCCAGCGCTGCCGGTCAGCAAGCCGGATGGATGCAAGACGCGGCGATGCGCGCGGCTTGCGCCATCGAGTTGATTCACGCCTACAGCTTGGTGCATGACGACATGCCTTGCATGGACAACGATGTGTTGCGCCGAGGCAAACCCACGGTGCATGTGAAGTTTGGTCAGGCGCAGGCTTTGTTGGCGGGCGACGCTTTGCAGTCGCTGGCGTTTGAGTTGATCACCCCCGACGACAGTGATATTCCAGACGCGGTTCAAACCAAGTTGTGCGCTTTGTTGGCACGCGGCGCCGGTCATGCGGGCATGGCGGGTGGGCAAGCGATTGATCTGGCCAGCGTGGGCGTGGCTTTGGACGCCGAGGCTTTGCGGCATATGCACCGCTGTAAAACCGGGGCCCTGTTGGAAACCAGCGTTTTGATGGGTGCGCTTTGTGGCGACGCGTCTGCACGCGCCTTTGACGCGCTTCACGTTTTTGCGCAAGCCATGGGCCTGGCCTTTCAGGTGGTCGACGATATT
Organism: Burkholderiales bacterium; assembly: GCA_013205525.1. GTDB lineage: Bacteria > Pseudomonadota > Gammaproteobacteria > Burkholderiales > Burkholderiaceae_C > Limnohabitans. The sequence goes on from JABMMR010000087.1 coordinate 1,792, forward strand.
TTGGATGTCACCGCAAATTCAGCCGTGCTGGGCAAAACCGCTGGCAAAGATGCGGCTGACAACAAACCCACCTATGTGTCTTTGCTGGGCTTGGCGGGCGCTCGCCAAGAAGCCAAAGATTTGGCTGAACAAGCCCAAGCCGCCTTGATTAAAAGCGCTTTGCCCAATACCCAAGCCTTGCGGGCTTTGACGGATTGGGTTTTACATCGTCAACACTGAGTGAAGGAATAAACCATGGCTTTGCTGATTTTGGGACTGGTGCTTTTTTTAGGCGCGCACTCCACCCGCATATTTGCTGAAAACTGGCGTCAAGCTGCCTTAGAGCGATTGGGCGAAAAAGCCTTCAAAGGCGCGAATGCCTTGGTGTCTTTGGTCGGCTTCGGTTTGCTGATCGTTGGCTTTGACCAAGTGCGTTGGGACAGCCCCGCGTTGTGGGTGCCGCCCGTGTGGGTCAAGCATCTCGCGGCATTGCTGATGTTGCTGTCTTTGGTCTTGCTGGCTTGCGCCCATGCGCCGCGCAATGCCATCAAGGCAAAACTGCATCACCCCATGGTGTTGTCGGTCAAGGTCTGGGCCTTGGCGCATTTGCTGGCCAACCCGCGAGTGGCCGATCTGGTGCTGTTTGGTGCTTTTTTGCTGTGGTCGGTTCTTAATTTTCGAGCTGCGCGTCAGCGCGACCGCTTGGCCGCTGCTGAGCAAGAAACGGGCGAGGCTGGCAGATTACTTGCGCCCGAGGTCTCCTTGGCTGCCACATTGCGTGCCGTTGGCATAGGCGTGGTGGTGTGGGCAATTTTGCTTTCTCATGGCCATGTTTGGTTGTTTGGCGTCAGCCCCCTAGGATAACCCTTAGGTAATTGATGGTTGACAATTCATAGTGTCATGTTAAATTGACACTGTGGATGTCGCTTGGTTGGTCCAAAGCGATGGTTACCACGTCAACTTTGGGGGCTCCTATGAGCATGCCAGAACGCATTGAAGCCGCGCTAGAGCTGCATTTTTCCCATATTCAGTCCCTCAGCGCACCGCCACGTTTAATGTCGGCCATGCGCCACGCGGTGTTTCCAGGCGGCGCGCGCATTCGCCCACAGCTGTGTTTGGCGGTTGCCAAGGCCTGTGGCGACGACGCACCAGCGCTTTCAGACGCTGCTGCCGTGGCGATTGAAATCATGCATTGCGCCTCCTTGGTTCACGACGATATGCCGTGTTTTGACGATGCCGACACACGCCGCGGCCAAATCACTGTGCACAAGCAATATGGCGAGCCTTTGGCCTTGCTCACGGGCGACGGCTTGATCGTCATGGCATACCAAGTCTTGGCGCGAGCCGGTCGTGTCCACCCCACTCGTTTGGTTGATCTCATCTGCACCATCAGCGATGGCGTGGGCGCGCCCGACGGCATCGTTGCGGGCCAAGCGTGGGAGTGCGAAACCAAGGTCGCCTTAAGCCAATACCAACGCGCCAAAACCGGCGCTTTGTTTGTCGCGGCAACTTGTGCCGGCGCGCAGGCTGCGGGCGTCAACCCTGCGCCTTGGCGCTCACTGGGCGAGGCCTTGGGCGAGGCCTACCAAGTGGCGGACGATATTCGCGACGTCATGGGCCACGCCGACACCTTGGGCAAGCCTGTGGGTCAAGATGCGCAGCATGGTCGACCCAGCGCTGCTGCCGACTTGGGGCTAGCGGGTGCTTTGGCATATTTTCAAAAATTGATGGACGCAGCCGTTCACTCTGTCCCTGCTTGTGGCAACCGCCAAGCCATGCAGCAATTGGTGCGCATGGAGTCCGAGCGCTTGGTTCCTCAGTCGGCCTATGAGCAGATTCAGCAAAAGTTCACAGCAGTCAAGCTCCGGGCCAACGCTTGATGTGAGTCAGCGATGACCCCAAAGAGTCTCGATCTTGCCAAGGCGGGCTCGCATTCGGGCGAGTCTCGCCCCAGTTGGCGTACCCAGCTAGATAAGCGCTTGGATGCATGGATGACCGCGCCTGGGTTTTACCGCTGGGCGATAGGCAATCCGCTGACCCGCTGGATCACACGCCGGCGCGCTTCTCAGCTTTTTAATTTAATGGCGGGTTTCGTGCATTCGCAGGTGCTGCTGTCTTGTGTGCGCTTAAGCTTATTGGAGAAGCTGCGCGATGGCCCGCAAACATTGCAACAGCTGGCTCAAGCGTGCGAGATCGGCGCGCCTGCTTTGCAGCGTTTGCTGCACGCCGCGGTCTCCTTACGCTTGCTTGAATTGCGCGGACCCAGTCTTTATGGCCTTGGTGCCTTGGGCGCGCCTGTGGCGGCGGATGTGGGCTTGCGGTTGATGATTGAGCACAACGCTGTGCTGTTTGACGATATGCGCGACACCGTGGCCTTGCTGCGCGACGAAATTCAACCGCATATGCAAGCCTATTGGCCGTATATGAATGGCGATAAACCGCCCACTTGGGAAACCGACAAGGTGATTCGCTATTCCGAGCTGATGTCGACCTCGCAGCGCTTTGTCATCGAAGAGTTGTTGGCGTCTTACGATTTTTCTCGCCATCGCTGCGTGATGGATGTGGGCGGTGGGCAAGGCGGTTGGATCACTGCTTTGGGTCAGCAGCACACTGATTTGCAGTTGATGCTGTTTGACCTGCCGCCGGTGGCCGCTTTGGCAAACGCCCGTTTCCAAGCCAATGGCTTGGCTGACAGAGCCAGCGCGCTGGGTGGCAGTTTCATCAGCGACCCTTTGCCCAAGGGGGCAGATTTGGTCACCTTGGTGCGGGTGGCCCACGATCACCCAGACGCCACCGTCAAGCTGTTGCTGAAATCTATTTACCAAGCCTTGCCAACAGGCGGCATGCTGCTGCTGGCTGAACCCATGGCAGAGGCTTCAGGCGCGCATTCGGTGGGTGACGCTTATTTCCACTTTTATTTGTTGGCCATGGGGTCTGGGCGACTGCGTACCCCCCAAGAGCTGAAAAGCCTCATCACAGAGGCTGGATTTGAACGGGTGGTGGATGTCGCTAACCCCATGCCCTTGCATACCCGCCTGCTGCTGGCGCAGAAAAATTAAGTGTTTTCCCTAGTTTTAAGATAAAAACGTCAATTCAAGTTGACACAATGCGCCGTCAACATAAAAATACAAACTATGAAAGCCCAAGCCATTGTTTTTGATGCCCCCCGCGAGTTGTCGGTCAAGCTTCTTGACCTGCGCGAACCGGGTGCAGAAGACCTTGTGGTTGAGGTCGCTTACAGCGGCATCAGCACCGGCACCGAGCGCTTGCTCTGGACGGGCACCATGCCAGCCTTTCCTGGCTTGGCCTATCCCCTCGTGCCTGGCTATGAAACAGTGGGTGTGGTCAAACATGCCCCTGCGGCTTCGCCTGTCAAAGAGGGTGAGTGGGTGTTTGTGCCAGGTTCGTATTCCTTCACAGGCGCACACAATTTATTTGGCGGCGCAGGCGCCACCATGGTGGTGCCGCACAGCCGTGTCATTCCCGTCGATGCACAGCTAGGTGCCAATGCCGTGTTGTTGGCTTTGGCGGCTACTTCTTATCACGCGGTTTCCATTGGCGGCAAGCGTGACCCCATCAT
>JABMMR010000088.1 GCA_013205525.1 Burkholderiales bacterium
CTTCCACACTGGCTGGCGGGTAAAGCAGTCCGTTGCTGGGTACGCTTAAACCGGTGGCGTTGGCGACAGCCGTGCTTTCGATGGATGGTTTTGAGCCGTCGAGAAAACTATTGAACATTTTGGGGTTCAAGCCGCCTCGACTGGCTTGCTCGGGAGTTAAGCCGTAGTTGGCCCAAACCGTGTCCGGTGTGGATTCACAAAAATGCGGCAACCATTTGTGTCCTCGCCCTGCTGCCACCACGGGAAAGCCACAGGTGCGGGCCCAGTCGACCAAATCACATATCAAAGCGGGTTGATCGCCAAAAGCCAGTGAGTAAACCACCCCGGCAAGCGCTGCTTTGCGAGCCAATAAAGGGCCACAAAAAGCATCCGCTTCTACAGTGACATTGACCACATGCTTGCCGTGCTCAAAAGCTATCAGGCAGTGCTCTACAGCGGCGATCGGGTTTCCCGTGCATTCCACCACCACATCGATGCGGGGGTCACTGACCAAGGCACGCCAATCTTCTGTGAGAAATGTCAATCTGTTTTGAAAGGCTTCATCCAAAGACTTTGCCTGCGACTGATGCGCTGGCCAGCCGACACGGGCTAAATTGGTTTTGGCACTTGCGACCGATAAATCGGCAATACCCGCCAAATGCACACCAGGGGTTCGCGGCACTTGCGCCAAATACATCGCGCCAAACTTGCCCGCTCCAATCAGTGCAACGCGTATCGGCTTGTTGTCGCGCTCACGTTGTTGAAGTTGAAGAAACAAACTCATGCGGCTTTTTGTGCTTGGTCAAATGGCACATCGGTGGTGACCAAAGCGCTGGCTGGCAAACCCTTGGCCCAAGGCAAATCAACGGGATAGGTATTTAACAAGCAGTCATCGGGCAGGCACTCAATGGGCGTGAAGTCGCGGTGCGCAATATATTCCGGTCGCTTATGGCGCTTTGTATGGTTGCTGACTGCACACAGGCTGAGGTAAACGCTGACACGGTTCCAAGGAGATAAGTTGCTGGCCGAGGCATGCACCAAACAGCTGTGAAACAAAATCATCGAGCCTGCCGGTCCGGTGGGACTGACGATGCCGCCATGCTTGCCGCCAGCACGCTCGACCAATTGAGCGATGAGGTCGTTGTCCACCGTCCACAAGGGGTAACTGGTGGTGGTTAAGTCGTGCTTGGCGTCGATCACGCCTTTTTTATGGCTGCCAGGAATAAACATCAATGGGCCATTGAATGCATTCACATCGTCCAAAAAGATAGCCACATTCATAGCGCGCTCCGTGGGCATCATGTCGTCATTGAGCCAAGTGCCGTAGTCTTGGTGCCACTGCCAGACATCGCCTTCAAAAGCCATCTTTCCATTGATCTTGAATTGGTGCATATAAAGCTTCTCGCCTAACAAAGCTTCCACAGGATCAATCATGCGGGGATGGCGTGCCAATTTGGCAAACGGCTCGCTGTACAAATGCGCTGCAAAATTGGTTCTCACCGCGGCCTTGCCTTTTTCGCGCACATTGAAAGCTTCTTGACGGCTGTAGAGGTGAGGAACCTCTTGAACCATCATGCGGGTCTCTTCAGGACTGAAAAGTCCTGGGAAAAACAAATAGCCCTCTTTGTCAAATTGGGCGTGCTGCTCTGGGGTAAGTTTCATCTCGATCTCCTCAATGGCGGTATTCAGAATTCGGTAAATTATCGCCACATATCATTGACTTTTCCCGAGAAGCCCAATGCAATTAGCCATAATCATCTCTTTCTTGTCACTTAAGTGCCTGTAGGATGCCAAATGAAAACCATTTTTTCTCTTTTTTTAAGCCTCTTTCTGTTCATGCAACCGGCAATGGCTGCGGACACATCAGATTCAAATGCCCCGCCCGATTTGGAAACCGCCAAAACTTTGATTGCCAAAAAGGACTGGCCAGGCGCGATTGCGAGCTTGGAAAAGTTCGTCAAAGCCAATCCCAACGACGCCGATGGTTTTAATTTGCTCGGCTATAGCTTGCGCAACACCAAGCGTTATTCAGAAGCCATCTTCAATTACAAAGAAGCCTTGCGCATTGACCCCAACCACCGCGGGGCACACGAGTACCTAGGGCAAAGCTATGTTCAAACCAAGCAGCTCGATAAAGCCAAAGAATTGCTGGCCTCGCTCGAAAAAATATGTGGCCTGCAATGCGAGGAATACCTTGATTTGAAAAAATCCATAGACAAAGTTAAGAAGTAACAAGCGCAGGTTTAAGCGGTAAGGCAGTTTTGTATCGCACCTGCTTCAAAGCAAAACTGCTGCGGATTTTTTCCACCCCAGGAATAGGCGAGAGTTGCTCCAAAATGAATTTCTCCAAGGCAGCCATGTCTGCAATCGCCACGCGTATCAGGTAATCGGAGTCCCCCGTCATCAAATAGCACTCCATTACCTCGTCATGGTCAGCAATGCGTCGCTCAAATTCAGCCAACATCTGCTTAGACTGCTCTTTCAAACTGATAGAAATAAAGACGTTCAAGCCTATGCCCAAGGCCTTGGGTTCAGTCAGCGCCACATACTTTTGAATCACCCCAGAAGCCTCTAAAGCCTTGACCCTGTTGAGACAGGGTGAAGGAGACAGATGCACCCGCTTGGCCAACTCCAGATTGGTGATGGCACTGTCTTGTTGCAACTGATTTAATATTTTGTAATCTATGCTGTCTAACGGCATTTAATATCTCCGAAACTAATTTTATAAGTATTTTATGCCTTAAATATCCTGAATATTGCTATATAAAGGCAACCTATTTTGCGGCTTCATCGCTACATTCAATGTAATGAACCCAGCCCTATTTACCTCTCGTTTGCCGCCAGTCCAGGACGACACCGACCCCCAGGAAACCGCCGAATGGCGGGACGCTTTCAATGCCGTGGTGTCGCAACACGGTGCCGAGCGCGCCGGTTTTTTGCTCGACCAACTCGTAGTCCTTGCCCACCAAAACCAAATCGACTGGTCGCCAGAATTGGTCACACCCTATGTGAATACTGTTGCGGTGGAGATTCAGTCCCCCTTCCCCGGGGACTTATCAATTGAAGAAAAAATTGCCTCCATCATTCGCTGGAACGCCTTGGCCATGGTGGCAAGAGCGAACGCCGCTTATGGCGAACTTGGCGGTCATATCGCCAGTTACGCCAGTGCTGCTGATTTATTCGAGGTGGGTTTCAACCATTTTTTCCATGCGCGCAGCAAGCTTCATGGTGGCGACTTGGTGTTTTTTCAACCGCACAGTGCACCTGGCGTCTACGCCAGAGCTTTTTTAGAAGGCCGTTTGAGCGAGCAGGACTTGGCGCATTACCGACAAGAAATCAGTGCGCCCAACGCAGGGGCACGCGGCCTATCAAGCTACCCACATCCTTGGCTGATGCCGGACTTTTGGCAGTTTCCCACCGGCTCTATGGGGCTGGGGCCCATCAGCTCCATCTACCACGCTCGCTTCATGCGTTACCTGTCTCACCGCCAACTGCTGGACTGCAGTCAGCGCAAAGTGTGGGGAGTTTTTGGCGATGGCGAAATGGACGAACCCGAGAGCATGAGCGCCTTGACCTTGGCCTCACGCGAAAAATTAGACAACTTGGTCTGGGTTGTGAATTGCAATTTACAGCGCTTAGATGGCCCGGTTCGTGGCAATGGTCGCATCATCGATGAACTGGAAAAACTCTTTCGCGGTGCTGGCTGGAATGTGATCAAACTCATTTGGGGCAGTGACTGGGATGGCTTGTTTGCCCGCGATACACAACAAGCGCTGGTCAAAGCATTTGCCAACACAGTAGACGGACAAATGCAGACCTTTGCCGCCAAAGACGGGCGCTTCAACCGAGATAATTTTTTTGGGCAAAACCCAGAACTCGCGCAACTCGCCCAAGGACTGAGCGATGAACAAATTGACCGCTTAAAACGCGGGGGGCATGATTTGGTCAAAATCCACGCCGCTTATGCGGCTGCCGTGGCTCACCAAGAACAGCCCACCGTCATCTTGGCGCATACCAAGAAAGGCTATGGCATGGGCCAGGCGGGTCAAGGCAAGATGACCACCCACAGTCAGAAAAAACTCGACGACACCGCCTTGCTGGAGTTTCGCAATCGTTTCAATTTGCCTTTGAGCGATGAACAGGCCAAAGAGTTGGCGTTTTTCAAACCGGCTGATGACAGTAGCGAAATGCAATACCTTCACGCGCAGCGCCACAAACTCGGCGGCTATTTACCCCAACGCGTAACGCTGTGCGAGCGTTTGCCTGTGCCTGAATTGAGCAGCTATGCCAACTTTGCGATTGAAGCGGGTGGCAAAGAGATGTCAACCACCATGGCTTTTGTTCGCTTGCTGGGTAATTTGCTCAAAGACGCGCAACTGGGGCCGCGTATCGTACCTATCGTGGCTGACGAAGCACGTACTTTTGGTATGGCGAATCTGTTCAAACAAGTGGGGATTTATTCCAGTGTGGGGCAAAAGTATGAGCCTGAAGACATTGGCTCGGTGCTGAGTTACCGCGAAGCCATGGACGGGCAAATTTTGGAAGAAGGTATCAGCGAGGCCGGCGCGCTTGCGAGTTGGACAGCTGCGGCCACCAGCTACAGTGTTCACGGCTTGGCCATGCTGCCTTTTTATATTTACTATTCCATGTTTGGTTTTCAACGCGTGGGAGACGCGATTTGGGCAGCCGCGGACCAGCGCTCTAGGGGGTTTTTGCTGGGGGCCACCTCGGGTCGCACCACTTTGAGCGGCGAAGGTTTGCAACACCAAGACGGTTCCAGTCATTTGGTGGCGGCAACCATTCCCAACTGCAAGTCCTATGACCCGGCTTTTGCATGTGAGATGGCCGTCATTGTTGACCAAGGTATGCGCGAAATGATGGTCGAGCAAAAAGATGTTTTTTATTACATCACGCTGATGAACGAAAACTATGCGCAACCCAACCTGATCGCCGGCTCCAGAGAACATATTTTGCAAGGCATGTACCTGATAGCTGACAACACACTTGACATTCAAAAAGTCACCGCAACAGTTACCTTGATGGGCTCCGGTGCCATATTGCGCGAAGTCATGCAAGCGGCTCAAGTGTTGGCCATGGAGGGCATTGCATCCCAAGTTTTCAGCGTGACCAGTTGGAGTGAGCTTGCCCGCGAGGGACAGCGCTTTGATCAAGCCGAATTACAAAGCAATCACCAAGACATGCCTTTTGTCACTGCACAGATTCAAAACACCCAAGGGCCTGTGATTGCCGCCACCGACTATGTCAGGGCTGTGGCGGAAAGCATTCGTGCCTACATGCCCCAAGACAGAAAGTACCTGACTTTAGGTACGGACGGCTTTGGGCGCAGCGACACCCGCGCCCAATTGCGTGCCTTCTTTCAAGTCGATGCCCAGCACATCGCCAAGACCGCACGCAAGGCTCTGGCTCAAGCGTGAGTCTTCTCAAATTCAAACATATAGTCTCTTAGCTTTTGCACAGAGGCCAAGGGCATGGCGTTGTAAATAGATGCACGCATGCCGCCTGCGGCGCGGTGGCCTCGCAGTTGCACCATGCCTCTGGCCTCAGCACCTTGGAGGAATTCGGCGTTTAAAGATTCGTCACGCAAAAAGAAGGTGACATTCATGCGGGATCTGTCCAAGGGTTGCACGCGATTTTTAAAAAAAGAACTGTGATCTAAAAAGTCGTAAAGCAAACTTGACTTCAGCAGATTGTGCTGCTCCATCGCCTTCAAACCGCCTTCACGCTGAATATGCTGCAACACCAAACCCATGATGTAAATCGCGTAGGTAGGCGGGGTGTTGTACATGGAATCATTGTTTGCTTGCAGCTGGTAGTTAAAGGCCGAGGGCGTCGCTACCAAGGCGTGCCCCAATAAATCGCGCCTCACAATGACCAAGGTCACGCCAGAGGGCCCCATATTTTTTTGAGCACCCGCATAAATCAGACCATAGCGAGTTACATCAATCGGTTTGGACATGATGTTGGAGGACATATCGGCGACCAACGGTATTTCGCCCGTGTCGGGCGTCCAGAGACACTCCACCCCGCCAATGGTTTCGTTGCTGCAAAAATGCACATAAGCAGGATGGGCTGATAACTTCCAAGACGAAAGTGCTGGCATGCAGTTGTAGCCCTGAGGTTCAGAAGTGGCGGCCATATGGATTTGCCCGTATCGCTCAGCTTCTTGCATAGACTTGAGTGACCAGATTCCACTCACCACATAGTCGGCATGGCCAGTTCGCGAGATCAGGTTCATAGGAACGATGGCATTTTCTGCAATCGCGCCCCCTTGCAATAACAAGACTGCATAGGTGTCAGGAATTACCAATAACTCTTTCAACAAGGACTGAGTTTGCGACAAAATTTGAGTGAACTCTGGGCCGCGGTGACTCATCTCCATGACCGACATACCGCTGCCCTGCCAATTCATCATCTCGCCAGCGGCTTGGCGCAACACAGTCTCTGGCAAGGTCGCTGGTCCTGAACTGAAGTTGATCACCCGGGTCATAAATTTTTGATATCTGACAAATCGATTCCCTCTTCCTTGGCCACTCGCTCCAAAGCCTCTTCAAACAATGCACGGGCAGTGCCAGAAACAGCCGAAAGATAGGCGTGCAATTTGGCATCGTCTTTCGAACTGTTCAGACAGTCGCCACTGTATTTCTCAAAGCTATTGAGCTGAAAAATCAATTCAGCCACATGCCGCGGACACTCGCACAAGACTTGGTTTGGAATGGATGCCACGCGCTGCAAGACTTGGTCTGAATAGCGTCTGGCAGGAATGGTTTTGGCCGACAAAGGGGAGTCTTGCCTAGAGGGATCGACGAATAAAACAGATTGAATGATGTCACTCAAATCAGCATCTGACACAGGCTCACGGCGCAACAGCAAACCTGCTTCTTTAAAGGTTTGCAACACAGTTTCCGATGCATAGCTGTATATGAGCAGGCCTTTACTGACCTTCAAATGATTTTGTAAGCGCAATATCTCTTGTGCGTTATAGGGCTGAACAGTGGATTGATGCAACAGCAGCATGGTTGACGCCTGATCTGTGCTGGGCAAATCTGTTGAGGTCAAAGCATCTTGTAAATCCGAGAAGACCTGTACGACCTTTAAACTGGCTTGTCCAAATGACAAGGTAAATTTTTGGGTTTCTATTCGACTTGCCAAGCCATAACCGACAACCACCAATGAGATAACGGCGGGCAACACATGACGCGCAGCATGACCGTGAATGGCTTGTCGTGACTCATTTAACAAGCTTTGTAAAGATGAAATATCCATGGCGGCCAAAGTACTGATGGCGTGGCCCTGCTGCGTCAAACTTTTGAGCAAAGTAACTTTAAGCACTTCTTGATCGCTGTAGAGCCTGTGCCCACCTTCAGTTTTAGGGGGCGTGACGACCCCATAACGGCGCTCCCACACGCGCAAGGTTGCCACGGGCAATCCGGCAATTTTGGCGACGGCACCAATGCGGTACTTTCCCTGAGTTTGGTCTGAAGAGTGATTATTTTGCAGCATATGTTTTTACTTTCAAGTTAATTGAACAGGTTTTGAACGAATTTTACCTTAATAAACGATTCAAATATTGTTTTTTATTTAAATAAATTGAAATTAAGACTATATTAGTGACACTTAAGTGATTCACGCGAAGTCAAGCTAAGAATTTAAAAACGATTCAGCCATTGGAGATAGACATGTTATCCAAATTAACTCAAAACGCAGTCAACACCTTGTTGTGGGTGTGCAAGCATCAAGACAGTGGCCCTGTGACCACGGATGCCGTGAGCAAACGCCTAGGTTTGTCGGTCTCCTATTTGGAATCCTTGTTTTCACAACTGAAAAAACACGGCTTCGTTGTGTCTTACAGAGGGCCAGGCGGCGGTTATTGCCCCCAAGGCAAACCCTCTGAATTAATGTTTTTAGACTTGATTAAAGTTTTTGAGTTTGAACATCAACCTAAGCACCGCCCACGTGATGGTTTCGAAAATTTGAGCAAGGACTTGGTTTTTAACTTGATGCAAAGCTTTTGGGAAAACCAACTACAGGGTTTGAGCATGGCCGACGTCTTGCAAAAAGTACCTGAGGGTGCCTGGGGTGGGGTTATCGCCAGCGCAGCACCCAAATTGGACACTAGGAAATTTAAACCTCTTCAAGTACCCAGATTGCCAACAGGCCCTAACTCTGTTTTCTCACTGGCCACCTCCATGGCCGCCTAGTCCAAAACCATTGCCCTGTGAGGTTATGCCGGCTACGCTAGGTGGCGTATGTCAGTGGTTTAAATCGTCGACCAGTTGCTGGGCCAAATCTGGCGGCAAGCTAAACGAAAGCCGAGGCTTTGTGACAACGGGGCTGATCGCTTCTACAGGTTTAGGTTCTACAGCGGTAGGAACTGCAGCAGCTGTGGCATTGCGGTCCAAAAACTCGTCCCAAGAAAAAGCCTCGCGATATTTCGCCCTCCTCAAGGTATTGAATCGCAACACAAAATAAGTTGGGCAAAACCTCAGCACCGAGGTGAGCAAGACAATGACACCCATGATCATCCACTGATCATTTTTGGCTCGCTTTAAATGACTGCGCATCAGAAAGCTTTGTTGTTGCAGACAGTTTGATTCTGCAACATTTTTTTAGCCTAAGGAGGCTGACAACTAAGCGACAATGACTGATGAAATCTCTTCACTCAACCCCATGAACATGCTTAGGTCCCTGCTTTTTGTACCCGGCGACAGCGAGAAAAAACTGTCCAAATCAACCAGCACATCTGCGGATGCTTTGATTTTGGATTTAGAAGACTCTGTGGCCGCTGAGCGCACATCCATTGCGCGAGGCATGGTGGCTGAATTTTTAAAAGCTCACAGCGTCCGCACACAACAACAGCTGTGGGTGCGCATCAACCCTTTGCAAACACCCGAGGCTTTGGCAGATTTGGTGGCGGTCATGGCCGGCAAGCCCGATGGCATCATGTTGCCCAAGCCCTTGAACGCGCAATATGCCCAGCAACTTGACCACTATTTATCTGCGCTTGAAACGCGTGAGGGCTTGACGCTTGGGTCCACCCGCATCATCCCCGTTGCCACCGAAGTGCCAGGCGCCGTTTTTGATTTGCCGTCCTATGCCGGCGCCTCACCTCGTTTGCTGGGTTTGACATGGGGCGCAGAAGACTTGGCCACAGCCATTGGGGCAACGTCCAACAAAGACGAATCAGGCGAATTCAGTTTCACCTACAAGCTCGCGCGCTCGCTTTGCTTGTTGGCCTCAGCCCATGCACAAATTCAAGCCATTGACACCTTGTCGGTTGATTTCAAAAACCTGCAAGCACTGGCACTTGATGTTCAAGGCGCACGCAAAGAGGGTTTTACAGGCAAGCTGGCCATACACCCCGATCAAGTCGATGTGATCAACCAAGGCTTCACCCCTTCTGCGCAAGAAATCGAGAACGCGAAAAGCATCATTGATGCGTTTGCAAAAGCCAGTGGTGCCGGCGCGGTTCAAATTGACGGCAAGATGGTTGATAAACCCCACCTCACGCAAGCCTTGCGTTTGATTGATCTATTTTCTAGGAAAACATAATGGCTGGTTTGTATTTTGAAGCGTTTTTTGTGGGACAAATGTTCCAGCATGCGATTCGCCGAACAGTGTCTGAAATGGACAATGTGATGATTTCGGCGCTCACCCACAACCCAGCTGCCCTGCATTTGGATGAAGAGTATTGCAAGAACCACACCGAATTTGGCCAACGCATTGTCAACAGTGTGTTCACCTTGGGCTTGATTGTTGGGGTGTCTGTGGGCGACACCACCTTGGGCACCACAGTTGCCAACCTCGGCTGGGACGAGGTGCGTTTCCCCAAGCCTTTGTTCCATGGAGACACCGTCAGGGTTGAAACTGAAGTACTTGAATTGCGCGAAAGCAAATCTCGCCCGCAAAACGGCATCGTGATTTTTGCCCACCGCGGCTTTAACCAGCACAATGAGTTGATCGCCTCTTGCAAGCGAAGCGCCTTGATGCTGAAAACCCCTTTGATTGCTTCCAAATGAAATATATATTTGCGCCCCATACGGTTGTCGGCTTGCCTATTGCAGGCCAATCTGAATGCTTCCCCGTCAGACGCGTTTATTGCGTGGGCAGAAACTACGCGGCCCACGCCCGAGAGATGGGTTTTGACCCTGATCGCGAACCGCCCTTCTTTTTTTGCAAACCCAATGATGCGCAATCTGTCCTTGCAGTGCCCCCCGACACCACCGTGTCCATCCCTTACCCGCCTCAAACGACCAACTACCACTATGAAATTGAGTTGGTGGTGGCCATAGGCAAGTCTGGCAAAGACATCGCTATTGAAAATGCAGGCGAACATATTTTTGGCTACGCCGTGGGCTTGGACATGACCCGCAGAGACTTGCAAATCAAAATGCGCGAGCAAGGCCGTCCTTGGGAAATTGGCAAAGCCTTTGATTACTCCGCACCCATTGGCATGCTGCATTTAAAGTCTGACACAGGTGAAATCCATTCAGGTGAAATTGGCTTATCTGTTAACGGCGAAGTGAAACAAAAAAGCGATATCTCTCACTTGATTTGGTCTGTGAATGAGACCATTGCCAAGCTCTCCACCTTGTTTGAATTGCATGCCGGTGACTTGATTTTCAGCGGTACCCCAGACGGCGTGGGTCCGGTTAAAGTGGGCGACACCATGCATGGATTTATTCAAGGACTTTCACCCCTGACAGTAAAGGTAGCACCATGACCACGCCCACTTTAGAGACTTTCACCGCGCAATCGATGGACGAAGGCTTCGATGAAATATTGGTACGCGAATGGGCGGCTGATTTGAAATTAGACAAGCACACACACCCCTTTGATGTCAGTGCCTATGTGCAACGTGGCGAGTACTGGCTAACCGTGGGTGACAAAGTCACCCACCTCAAGGCCGGCGACTACTTTCGATTGGCTCGCCATATTGAGCACGCCGAACTGTATGGCGCTGAGGGTGCCACTGTTTGGGTGGCTCGCGCCAACTGATGCAAAGTTGGTATGGCTGAACGATTAGACGAAGTACATCCTGGCGAAATTTTGCTGGAAGACTTTATGAAGCCTATGGGCATATCGGCCCGACAACTGGCTGCGGACATTGATGTTTCTCCCAGTCGAATTAGCGAAGTGGTCAATGGCCATCGCCCGATCACTGTTCTAGTGGGAGACTCATTTGACCCAAGCTATCTTTAAGGAACCTGTTTCCACCACAAGCCATGTGGTGTACCTGCATGGTTTTCGCTCGAGTCCAAACTCTTTCAAAGCGCAGTTCATAGGGCAGTGGCTGAAGGCGAACAAGCCCGATGTGGTGTGGTTTTGCCCGCAACTGCCGGCCTCTCCGCATGCAGCGGCCGACATGCTTTTGAATACCGTGCATTCATGGCCCAAGCATTCCACCGCCATCATGGGTTCATCCTTGGGAGGGTTTTACGCGACTTGGCTGGGTGCTTTGATGCAGTGTCGAACGGTTTTGCTCAACCCTGCGGTCTATCCCGCCAGAGACTTGGTGTCCTACATAGGAACGCAAACCGCTTGGCATAACCCGCATGAACTGGTGAGCTTTGAGCCGTATTACATCGATGAGTTGAAGACCTTGTATGTCGGACAAGCCAAAAAAAGCCTCCAAGACTCAGCTGACCTGCAAGACGCCACGGCCTTAGACGACCCTTCAAACATATTGAACATGGTGGCCAAGGGAGACGAGGTTTTGAGTTGGCAAGAAATGGTGGCCAGGTACCCGTCGGCCACATTACATCTGATTGAAGGCTCAGACCATGGGCTTTCAGATTTTGAGCAACATTTTTATGTGGTGAAGAACTACCTTGGGCTGATTAGTTCTGAGCCATGAACTTGACCCAATCGCCCTCTGCTATGGGTGTTGATTGCGCGGCGCAATGCTCGCTCAGTTCGTACATATCGCAAACCAGTTCTTGCCCCGCGCATTCCACTTTTATTTGAACGCGCTGGTATTCGCCGCTGGGCACGGGTGCGAGTTCTTCTAATACATCGAGTTGCGCCAGCAGTTGCGCTGACACCTGATACACCTCACCCAACACCCATTGCTCGCCGCCCGGACGAATGCCCGGATACCAGCCACGGCTGTACAACTGGCCTTTGACCCAAGCTGAACCTGTGAAGAGGGGTTGGGGATTTATAAGGTTGATATCGTTTCGCTGGCCTTTTCGCAAGGTGCCATAGACGAAAACGTATACAGGTATTTCAAAAGTCAACTCAAAGCCGATATAAGGGATTTGTTTTTATCAAGGCTCACAGCGGTTTCAAACGCGCTTGAGAATTCTCTTGCTGCTCGAATGAGCATTCGTTTAGGTATAACGTCTTTGTATTTGATTTTGTACAAAGAAAACAAAATGGGGCCGTGCTGGGTTCGGGTATCTACTTCAATAAAGAAGTTACCCAACTTCACATTGGCTTGCTCGCTGATTTGCATAATTTCACTGGACTTGATGCTGGAACTGACAGGAAAGGCCTGGGCACCAAAAATAATTTCATTGGTTTTAACGTTCACACGCGCCCAAAAAGGGTAATCAAAACCCGAAGGCACAAAAACATCGTTGTGTTTATCAACGCGGGCCTCGGCTCTGGAACTATTAAATACCGCACAAATGGCTTCGGTATTCACTTCATGTGAACGCAAAACATTGGGTTCAGAATCCGCGATCAAGGCACGGGTCTCTTCAATGTTCTCAATGATGTAGCTGGCCAGTTTGGGTATTTGCTTTTTGAGAAATTTTTGGGCTTTCAAAATTTCTCGCAAGCAGTTGTAAATATCTTCAAACTGGTTGGGCGTGACTTGTAAAGCTGATGGTGCTGTTTGCGAAATGGTGTCGCGGTAATATTTTTCAGGTTTGAGCACCACAAAATGACCGTGGATTTTCATGTTCTCAAAAATCTTTTCTAAAGTGATACCAAAGAAAAAATGCTTGATGTTTTTTTGCTCACCCACAGCGTTGTAAAACGTTTTGACGGCTGTCTCTACCGACTCTTGAAAAGAAGAGAGATTGTCGGAATCACTTCGCGGATGATGGATTTTGGAAAGCAAAATAAGGTTTTTAAAACAGGAATCACCACAAGAGTCGAATTTAGAGACTAGAACTTAAGCCAATAAGTGTTTAAAAATATTACAAAACCATCATTTAATGAGAAAAATGACAGTTTTGTCATTTCTTTTCAGCCAAACCAAACATCTGGCGGGTCAAGTGGGGCTGTCACTGTCACGCAAACTGTCTTTTTATCATCGACGGCCAGGGAAATTCGCCCACGGTGCAAGTGAATGATTTCAATGCATAAACTCAAACCCAAGCCATGACCATCGACATGCCGCGTATGGGCCGAGTCGCCACGGTAGAAGCGCTCGAATGCCCGCCCTGTTAAATCCTCCACCACCTCTTGCGTGGGATTGAAAATGGAAAACTCAAGCGCACCGTTGTGCTGCTTTAACTGGAAATGAATCCAACCTTCGGGAAGGTTGTAGTTGACGGCATTGACATACAAATTTTGAATGAGTTGATAAATTAAATTTTTATCGCAGCGCCACAACATCTGAGGCTCGACAGTTGAAGTGACAGACAAATTGGGCTGAAAGTTTTTCGCGTCGTCAACCATTTGCGAAACAACATCACTGATATTGATTTTTTCCATTTCCAGCTTCAAACTGTCTGAATCAGCGCGTGAAAGCAAGAGCAATTTTTCAGTAATGTCAATAAGCCGCTCAATCTCCTCACCCATCAAGCGCAAGCGTATTTGCGCGGAAGAGCCGCTGGGCAACTCTGCAATGCCCAACTCCACATGACCGCGCAAAATAGTCAAAGGGGTTCTTAACTCATGCGAAGCGTCGGATGAGAATCGATGCGACTGCAGAAAACTGTTGTGCAAACGACCACGCAACTCCTCAAAAACCTCTGTAAATGCTTTAAATTCTGTGAAGTCGGCTGTCACCTCCAAAGGGTCATTGAGGTTTTTAGAGGAGAGTTTTTGCAATCTATTTTTAATGTCATTGATGGGTCGCAACAAGACACTGGCCATCAACCAACTGACCATCAGCATCATCAAAAGAATGACTGGAAACACATACTGCATCACGCGGTTTCGAATGCCCCAGAGCTCATCCGCTGATTTCTTCACCACCGCTTGATCGGCCAGCAAGACATGTTGTGAGGACGTTTGCCGAATGGCGATCCATTGCCCGGTTTCCCAAGACACGGGGGAGAATTGAAAATCTGGCACGGGTTGAGCTTGAATGTCTTCCCACTGCGTAGATGCTGAATGAACAAATTGGCACAGTAAGGAAAGCGGCGCCCGACCTTGTGAAAAAGGGCCATCGCAGTAAACATACTGGCTGGGCAAACTCTCCATCCAAGACCCAGCACGCGCAACATCTGCGCAATTGTTGAACTCTGTTTCTGTAGCTTGAGGGTCGGTGCATTGCTGCAAGACTTTCACCATGCCCGATTGAATACGCTCTTGTATGTAGTCTGAAGCTACTTTTTGACTCAGGTAGCGGTTGAGCAAAGAGACCGCCAAGATACAGAAAAAAAACTGCAGCATCAAGCGAAGTCGAAAAGAGTTCTTCACGCCAAGCCTTTTAAATTGATGCGATACCCTACCCCGCGAATAGATTCAATGGGAAACATTGAGGTGCTGTTGTCGGTAGAAACCAATTTCTTTTTGATCCGTTGAACACACACATCCACCACATTGGTTTGCGGATCAAAATTGAAATTCCACACATGCTGTAATATTTGTTTACGAGAAAAAATATAGCCCGGCGAACGCATCAAATAATCAAGCAACATGAACTCGCGTTGGCTGAGTACTGCGCTTCGGTCTTCCCAGTCGGCTCTGCGTGTGAGTCGATTCAGGGTGATGCCCGCCAAACTGAAAACATCCTCGTTTTGACTTGCATTTCGTCCCAGCAAGGAGCGAATTCGGGCAATCAATTCTTCGATGAAAAAGGGTTTGGCTAAATAGTCATCTGCCCCCAAATCAAAGCCTTGCAAACGATCAGCCAAATCGGTTTTAGCGCTCAAGACAATGACGGGCAGTGTGATGCCTGCCGATCTGGCCTTGCGCAGCAACTCAAAACCATCCAATTGAGGCAACATGATGTCAAGCACCAGCAAATCGTGCTGAGCCTGAAGCACGGCATTCAAACCCGCCAAACCATCTTCTATAGGGTCAACCGTCATGCCCGCCGCCCTGAGACCTTGGCAAACAAATGAGGCAATTTTGGGTTCGTCCTCAATCAGCAAAATACGCATCAGATTTTTTTCTCAAACAAATTCGGTCAATAACTCGCCAGCCATTTTGCCCTCTAGGATCAGGCCATGCTGGTTGGCAACCCTGTATCCATTGACCCATACGCCCTGAACCCCTAGAGCAGCAGTGTTTAAGCGTGAAGCGCCACCTGGCAGATCAAACACACGGTGCTTGGGACCACGCCCTATTGCCTGGGGGTCAAACAGCAGCAAGTCGGCGGCGTAGCCAAC
>JABMMR010000089.1 GCA_013205525.1 Burkholderiales bacterium
GTTTCAAGTGATTGCCGCCACGGGTGAGGACGCCATCGTCTATTGCCCCAGCAGCGACTATGCCGCCAACATGGAAAAAGCCGAAGCCTTGGCGCCGCAGCAGGTGCGACCTGCCGCCACCCAAGCTTTGGCCAAAAGCCCCACCCCAGGCAAAAGCACCTGCGCCGATGTTGCCGAGCTCTTAGGCCTGCCTTTGACGAAAACCATCAAATCACTGGTTTTAGCGACAGATGAGCTTAATATCGAGGGTGTTGTCGTCAAATCGCAGGTTTGGCTGTTGTTGGTGCGAGGCGATCATGACATGAACGAGGTGAAGGTGGGCAAGTTGCCAGGCTTTGAAAAAGGCTTTCGGTTTGCCACCATCGCCGAGATTGAAGACCATTTTGGTTGCAAACCCGGCTATTTAGGGCCTATCGGATTGCAAAAGTCGTTAAAAATCGTCATTGACCGCGAAGTGGCTGTGATGGCCGATTGGGTGTGTGGTGCCAACGCGGTGGACTTTCACATGACCGGTGCGAATTGGGGCCGCGACCTGCCCGAGCCAGACTTGGTGGCCGATATCCGCAATGTGGTGGCCGGTGACGCCTCGCCTGATGGCAAAGGTGTGTTGGCCATAGAGCGCGGCATCGAGGTGGGACATATTTTTTACCTTGGCACCAAATACAGCCAAGCCATGAACGCCACGTTTTTGGCGGACGATGGCAAGCCCAAACACTTCGAAATGGGTTGCTACGGCATAGGCATCACCCGCTTGCCTGCTGCGGCCATCGAGCAAAACCACGATGCCAAAGGGATTATTTGGCCCGACGCCTTGGCGCCCTTCACCGTGGTGATTTGCCCCATCGGCCCCGACCGCAGCCCCGAGGTGAAAGCCGCCGCCGACACGCTTTACGCCCACCTTTTGGCCGCGGCTGTGGACGTCATCCTAGACGACCGTGGCGAGCGCCCCGGCGCCATGTTTGCCGACTGGGAGCTGATTGGCGTTCCGCACCGCGTCACCATTGGCGACAAAGGCCTGAAAGACGGCATGGTGGAATATCAGCACCGCCGCGATACCGAGGCCAGCAAGGTGGCGGTGGCTGAGGTGTTGGGGTTATTAAAGGGCAAGCTGCAGCATTAAAGCTTTGCATTCCTTAGTGACCTGCGCAGACGCATGCACAACCCATCCTCAGGTTCAAACATGTTGAATTTTTCAAAATGGCTCGTGGTTAGCATACTCTGCTTGGAACCCGGCACAGCCTCGGCCGGCCCGCAACGCGAAGAGCACTTGGCCGACTCGGTGCGCATAGCCATGTCTGCTGCGGTGGCCGACATGCCGCCACCCACGCCGTTCTTGCCCACAGCGCAAGACCAAACCGCCTACCAGCAGTGGCTGGCCCATACCCAAGCGCAGTTGGAGCGAAAACTCAAAGATAAAAAAGGCCAGTGGCGTTTGCCCGAGCTTGGCTCACCCGAGTTGCAACAGGCTTTTTTGCAAACCGTTTGGTATGAGAGCCGCCGCGCAGCCGTAGAGCCCGCTTTGGTGATGGGTTTGATTGAGGTGGAAAGTGGTTTCAGAAAGTTCGCCATCAGCAGCGCGGGCGCGCGAGGCGTGATGCAGGTGATGCCTTTTTGGACGCGCCAGTTAGGCGCGTCAGACACCGCGGTTTTGTTTCAGTGGCAAGCCAATATGCGCTTTGGCTGTGTCATCTTGCGCCACTATTTGGCGCTGGAAAAAGGCGATTTGCACATGGCCTTGGGACGCTACAACGGCAGCCGAGGGCAGCTTGCTTATCCCCAAGCGGTGCTGGCTGCAAAGCAGCGCTGGCAGCCATAAAAACTTAAGAAAGAGGCTTTTAAGCGCCCAGCAAAGTGGGCAGTTCGCCGTTTTCGTACATCTCGTCCATGATGTCGGAGCCGCCGATGAACTCGCCCTTCACATACAACTGGGGAATCGTCGGCCAGTTGCTGTAATCCTTGATGCCTTGACGAATCTCGGCGTCGTCCAGCACATTGACGGTGATGAGGGACTTGGTGTCCACACCACTGGCTTTGAGCAACTGAATGGCGCGGCCGGAAAAGCCGCACATGGGGAAGCTGGCATTGCCTTTCATGAACAAGACGATGTCGTTGTTTTTGACCAATTGGTCTATTCGTTGCTGTGCGTCACTCATTGTTAACTCCACTCAAAATATACAGGGCACTTACCTAAAAGAATGGAGATTATTTCACTTCTGGGCATTGGCCTCTGCTGCACCGGTTTATGCCCGCGATGTCCTTGCGGCTTTGCACCTGCACAAAGCCCTGAGAAGCCAGCAATTGCCGCACTGCTGGCGCTTGATCAAAGCCGTGTTCCAAGAGCAGCCAAGCGCCTGGATTCAAGTGGGCTGTGGCTCGGGCGGTGATGTGGCGGATATCGTCCAAGCCATCTTCGCCGCTGACCAGCGCCTGCAGTGGCTCCGCCCGCAAAGAAGGTAAATGCGGGTCGCCTTGGGCAATATAGGGCGGGTTGGAGACGATCAGGTCAAACTTATCCTGCACCTGCGAAAACCAGTGGCTGTGTAAAAACATCACCTCAAGCTGCAATTTTGCAGCGTTGCCAGCCGCCACGGCCAAGGCGTCTTCGCTGGCATCCAACGCGGTGACATTCCAATCGGGTCGGGCGTTTTTCAGCGACAAGGCGACAGCACCGCTGCCGGTGCCCAAGTCCAACACATGGGCTTGTTGCGGAAGTTCAAGCACTAAAGCCCAGTCGACCAAGGTTTCGGTGTCGGGGCGAGGCACCAGCACCCGTTGGTCCACTTGTAAAGTCAAACCATGGAATTCTTGCTGCCCCGTGAGATAGGCCAAAGGCTGATGGTCCAAGCGGCGTTGCATCAAATCGTTGTAAAGCGCATAGGTGTTCAGGGACAGCTCGTCGCTGTCGTGCAGCAGCAGCCAAGCGCGGTCGTGCAAGTCTCGACCCAAGGCGTGCAGCAGCAGGGTTTGTGCCTCTAGTGACGACATGGCAAAGCAGCGCGCTTGTTGCAGCGCTTGGGCGATTGTCATTGTGGAAGCTGCAAATCAGATGGCCAAGTCAGCCGATGACCGGTGCGATTGGCCAGTGCTTGAATGTCTTCTGGCGTGTCCACATCCGTGCGGTAACGCGGGTTGGCGCTGACCCAGGCATGCACTTGTTCGGGATGCGCCGACTGCCACTGACGGCAGCCGGTATGTACGCTACCCGCCAAAATCTGCTCGCGCACTTCAGCAGTGAACATGACTGGGTTTCCTGGCAGTCCATCCACCGTAGGTTGCACCACCTGTGTATTTGGCGGCCGATGTGTGTAAGCGCTTATCAAATCGGTGATGTCTTGTGTGTTGATCAAGGGCTGGTCAGCCAGAGCCACCAGCACCGCATCAAGCTTGGGCGACAGTGCTTGTAAACCTAAACGCAGTGAGGACACCTGTCCCGCGTCGGGGTCTGGGTTGCGCACCAGCGTGACCGCAAACTCTTTGATCTCTTTCTCTATGCGTTCGGCGTAGTGGCCCAACACCACCACCACATCGGCCATACCTGCGTCAGACAACGCCATCAACTGACAGCGAATCAGCGGCACGCCATCCAACTCCAGCAGGCTTTTGGGGCGCTGACCCATGCGCGAGCCCGAACCTGCCGCTAACAGCACCGCGCCCACCGCCAATACGCTGAACAAACCTTGGTTCGGCGAGGTCATGGCGTGCACATTTCCATTAGCTTGCGTCTTCCAGTTGAGCGAGTTGGTCGGCCGCTTCATAAGCCTGCAAAGCCTCCACCACATCGACTAAGTCGCCTTCCATGATGGCCAGCAATTTATACAAAGTCAGGTTTATGCGGTGATCGGTGAAGCGACCTTGCGGAAAGTTGTAAGTGCGGATGCGGTCAGAGCGGTCACCGCTGCCAATTAGGCTTTTGCGCTCGGCGGCGTCTTTGGCGGCGCGCTCAGAACGGTCTTTTTCTTGGATCCGCGCGGTCAGCACCCGCAGGGCTTGGGCTTTGTTGCTGTGCTGGCTGCGCCCATCTTGGCACTCGGCCACGATGCCGGTGGGCAAGTGGGTAATGCGCACTGCCGAGTCGGTTTTGTTGATGTGCTGGCCACCTGCGCCGCTGGCGCGAAAGGTGTCGATACGCAAATCGGAGGGGTTGATTTTGATAGCCTCTTGCTCATCGGGTTCGGCCAACACCGCCACCGTGCAGGCGCTGGTGTGTATGCGTCCCTGCGTTTCGGTAGCAGGAACTCGCTGCACGCGGTGACCGCCCGACTCGAACTTGAGCGCGCCATAAACGCTCACACCTTCAATGCGTATTACCACTTCTTTATAGCCACCCAACTCGCTGGGGGATTCGCTGATGACCTCAACCCGCCAGTTTTGGGTGGCGCAATAACGGGTGTACATGCGCAACAAGTCGCCGGCAAACAAAGCTGATTCGTCGCCGCCCGTGCCTGCGCGGATTTCCAAAAATGCATGGCGCGCATCATCCGGGTCTTTGGGCAGCAGCATGCGCTGCAACTGCGCTTCCAAGGCCAAGAGGGCGGGCTCGGCGTTACTGATTTCTTCTTGCGCCATGGCTTGTACTTCGGCATCCGGGTCGAGCAGCATGGTTTGGGCGGAGGCGCTGTCTTGCTGGTATTGCAGCCATTTTTGATAGGGCGTGACCAGTGCCACCACCTCGGCGTGTTCACGCGACAAGACCAAGAACTGCGTCATGTCTTGCATGATGTCTTCGCGGGATAACAAAAAATCCAGCTCGGACAAACGTTGTACCGAACGCTCAAGCTGAGCGCGCATGAAAGTTTTCATGGGGAGTGGCGACAGCTAACGCGAGCTGCGCAAATAGAAATGTTCGATGGCTTGGCGCGCTTGTTGACGCGTGGCGCTGTCTTCCGAGTGCAGCTCTGACATGGCGCCATGCAGCATTTTTTGGGTGAGGTTTTTCGACAAAATATCCATCACCTTGTCGACAGGCTCGCCCTTGGCAATGAGTTTTTGCGCCTTTTGCAGCTCGCTTGCGCGCCACATTTCGGCTTGCTGGTTGAGTTGTTGAATCAAAGGCACATCGCTTCTTTGATCCAGCCAATTGACAAAACTTTGCACGCCCGCATCAATGATGACCTCGGCCTCGGCCACCGCAGCTTGCCGACTGGCTTGGCCGGTTTGCACCACCTGAGACAAATCGTCAACGGTGTAGAGGTAGACATCGCGCAGCGATTTCACCTCCGGCTCGATGTCGCGTGGCACGGCCAAATCGACCATGAACATGGGACGGTTGCGGCGCTTTTTCAGGGCGCGCTCGACAGCGCCCAAGCCAATCAGCGGCAAGGTGCTGGCGGTGCAACTGATGACGGCGTCAAACTCGTGAAGTCGGTCGGGCAAGTCAGCCAAACGCATGACATCGGCTTTGAGTTGCATCGCCAAACGCTCGCCGCGTTCTTGGGTGCGGTTGGCCACCATCATCGATTTAGGATTTTTGGCGGCGAAGTGGGTGGCACACAGCTCAATCATTTCGCCAGCGCCCACAAACAGCACATTGATTTTGCTCAGGTCTTCAAACAACTGCGCCGCCAAACGCACAGAGGCCGCCGACATGCTGATGCTGTGCGCGCCAATTTCGGTCGAGCTGCGCACTTGCTTGGCCACGGCGAATGAGCGTTGGAACATTTGGTGCAAGGTGGTGCCCAAAGCGCCCACTTCGCGGGCAACCCGAACCGCGTCCTTCATTTGCCCCAAGATTTGCGGTTCTCCCAAGACCATGGAGTCAAGCCCACTGGCAACGCGAAACGCATGTCTCGCGGCTTCGTCATCCACCAAGGTGTAAATGTGTTTATGCAAGCTGTCTGGGCTTACGCCGCCGGACTGCGCCAACCATTGCAAAGTTTGGGGCATGGCGATTTCTTGTGAGGCGCAATAAATTTCGGTGCGGTTACAAGTAGAGAGAATAGTGGCCTCGGTTTGCGCGCCAAAGCTGTGTTTCAAACCATCGAGCACGGGCCCGACTTGCTCAATAGCAAACGCAAACCTTCCCCGTAAATCCAAGGGAGCGGTCGTGTGGTTAAGTCCTAGCGCCCATACTGACATGGTGAGAATTATAAAATCCTTGGATGGATACCTTGTCGCTTATTTTTCACTTGCTCAATTTTTTAGCGCCAGCGGTCTTCATGGCGGCATGGATGTGGGTACTCAGCCAACTTTTATGGCGCCACAAACCCGCTATGTTCAAACCTTGGCTGCAATTTGTTTTGAACAGTGTAGCCGGCGCGGGCGTTCTCTTTGCCGGACTGTTCTGGGGCGGGCAAGACGGAAAAATGCTTACCTACACTGGCTTAGTGGTGGTCTGCGCCTCTTTGCAATGGGTATTTTTCAAAGCATGGCGCGGTTGAAATTGCCCTAGGTTACTATTGCTTTCTACTTATGAATGCACCCACTCCTTTGCCACCGTTGTTAGGGGCTGACCAAGACGTCCATCAATTTAGGGAAATCCCCTACAACTACACCTCGTTCTCCGACAGGGAAATTGTCATTCGCCTGTTGGGCTTGCCGGCTTGGCAAACCTTGGAGACTTTGCGTCAAGAACGCAAGACGGGTCGCTCAGCGCGCATGCTTTTGGAGGTTTTGGGCGATATTTGGGTGGTTCAACGTAACCCCTATTTGCAAGACGATTTACTGGACAACCCCAAACGCCGTCAGTTGTTGGTGCAAGCCATGCAGCATCGATTGGACGAAATCGACAAGCGTCGCGACGCTTTGCAAGACCCACAGCGCGATGCCATGGTCACAGGATTGTTGGACACAGCCTTGCAAGCGGTCAAAGCCTTTGCCCAAAGTTTTGCAGAGGTGTCTCGCTTGCGCGCCAAAGCCAGCAAAGTGTTTCGCAAATGCACGCACGACAACAACATCCGCTTTGACGCCATGAGCCGTGTCTCGCATGTCACCGATGCCACCGATTGGCGGGTGGAATACCCGTTTGTGGTGCTTGCCCCCGACGGCGAAGCTGACATGGCGAAACTGGTCAAAGCCTGTATTGATTTGGGCCTGACCATCGTGCCGCGTGGGGGCGGCACGGGCTACACCGGTGGGGCTGTGCCTTTGACTTGGAAAAGTGCGGTCATCAACACCGAAAAATTGCAAAAACTCGGGCAAGTAGAAATGCTGCAACTGCCTGGCCTCAAGCATGCCTTTGCCACCATTGCCACCGAAGCTGGCGTGGTCACCCAACGGGTGGCGGATGCGGCCGAACAGGCCGGATTTGTGTTTGCCGTCGACCCGACCTCTGCGGAGGCCTCTTGCATTGGCGGCAATATCGCTATGAATGCGGGCGGCAAAAAAGCGGTGCTGTGGGGCACGGCGCTGGACAATTTGGCCAGTTGGCGCATGGTCACACCGGACGCGACATGGTTGGAAGTTGTGCGACTCAACCACAACTTGGGCAAGATACATGACGCGGCCGTGGCCAGTTTTGAGTTGCGCTATTTCCAAGCTGATGGTGTGACGCCTTTGCGCACCGAGCGACTCGACATCCCAGGAGCGAGTTTTCGCAAAGCCGGTTTGGGCAAAGATGTCACCGATAAATTTTTAAGTGGCTTGCCCGGTATACAGAAGGAAGGCTGCGACGGCTTGATCACCAGTGCGCGCTGGATTTTGCATCGCATGCCGGCGCACACCCGTACGGTGTGCTTGGAGTTTTTTGGTCACGCCCGAGAGGCCGTGCCCAGCATTGTGGACATCAAAAACTACATGTTCGAGCTGGCCAAAGACAGCGGCACGGTGCTGGCAGGTTTGGAGCATTTGGACCGCCGCTATTTGAAAGCGGTTGGGTACACCACCAAATCCAAGCGCGGTGGTTTGCCCAATATGGTTTTGTTTGGCGACATTTCCGGCGATGATGCCGATGCGGTGGCGCGTGCCACCTCTGAAGTCGTGCGCTTAGCCAACCTCAGAACCGGTGAAGGCTTTGTGGCTGTGAGCGCCGAGGCAAGAAAGAAGTTTTGGCTGGACCGCAAACGTACCGCTGCCATCAGTCGCCACACCAACGCTTTCAAGATCAACGAAGACGTGGTTATTCCTTTGCCGCGCATGGCCGAATACACCGACGGCATCGAGCGAATCAATATCGAGCTGTCGTTACGCAACAAGATCGCACTGTGCGATGCGCTCACCGAATTGCTCGCTCTTGGTGCTTTGCCCTTGGGCAAGGTCTCGGATGACATCGATTCACCTTCCCCTGAGTTGCTGCAAGAGCGTGTGAGCCAAGCCTTAGAGCTGTTGAGCGATGTCAAGACGCAGTGGTCGACTTGGCTGACGGACATTGCGCTTCACTTTCCCGATCTGCAAACCCACCTTTTGCGCGCCAGTTGGAAAACCCAGATTCGCCAACCCTTGCACAGCTTATTCAGCGGTGCTGCTTTTGCTCTCCTGCGCCAAGCGATAGACGACACCCATCAGCGGGTATTGAAAGGCCGTGTTTGGGCGGCTTTGCATATGCATGCGGGCGACGGCAATGTGCATACCAATTTGCCTGTCAACAGCGACGACTACGCGATGCTACAAACCGCGCATGAAGCGGTTGACCGCATCATGGCTTTGGCGCGGTCTCTGGATGGTGTGATTTCTGGCGAACACGGCATAGGCATTACCAAGCTGGCTTATTTGACTGACGCCGAACTGCAACCCTTTGCCGATTACAAGTCGCGCATCGACCCGCATGGGCGCTTTAACCAAGGCAAGTTGCTTAGAAAAGTAGTGGCCAACGGCGAGCAACGCAGCGCCGACCTAAGCCAAGCCTATACCCCCAGTTTTGGCTTGATGGGGCATGAATCTTTGATCATGCAGCAGTCAGACATTGGCAATATCTCGGACTCGATCAAAGACTGTTTGCGCTGTGGCAAATGCAAGCCGGTGTGTGCCACTCATGTGCCAGGCGCCAATTTGCTCTACAGCCCACGCGACAAAATTTTGGCGACCTCTTTGCTGATTGAGGCGTTTCTCTACGAAGAGCAAACCCGCCGGGGCGTGTCAATCAAGCATTGGCAAGAATTTGAAGATGTGGCGGACCATTGCACCCTGTGCCATAAATGTGCCAGCCCTTGCCCAGTCAACATCGATTTTGGCGATGTCACCATGGCCATGCGCAATTTGTTGCGCAAAATGGGTCAGCAAAGTTTCCGCCCTGCCTCTGTTTTTCAATCGTGGCTGGTGAGCACTGTCAGCCCCCAAGCCATTCAGTTGGGGCATCAAGTCACCCGTGTTGCCATGCAGGCCCAGCGTTGGGCTAACCAAGCCTTGCAAGTCTTGGCCAAGCAGCAAACCCAGCAACCTCCTGCCAGTTTCGGTGCGCCGCCTCTGAAAGCACAGGTGGTGCATTTTGTGAATAAAAAAATGCCTGCAGGTTTGCCCAATAAAACGGCGCGTGCCTTGCTCGACGTCGAAGACCGAGACTACGTGCCCATTATTCGCAACCCGCAGTCCACCAGCGCAGACGCCGAGGCGGTGTTTTATTTCCCTGGGTGTGGCTCCGAGCGCTTATTCAGTCAAGTCGGCTTGGCGACCCAAGCCATGCTGTGGCACGCCGGTGTTCAAACCGTGCTGCCCCCCGGCTACCTGTGTTGCGGCTACCCCCAAAGAGGCTCAGGTCAACAAGACAAGGCGGACAAAATCATCACCGATAACCGCGTCTTGTTTCACCGCGTCGCCAACACCTTGAACTACCTTGACATCAAAACCGTGGTGGTCAGTTGCGGCACCTGCTTTGACCAATTGCAAGGCTATGAGTTCGACAAGATTTTCCCGGGCTCACGGATTTTGGACATTCACGAATACTTGCTTGAAAAACAACTGTCTTTGCCCGCGGGCGGTAGCTACCTCTACCACGACCCTTGTCACAGTCCGATGAAGCAGCAAGCGCCCATGAAGACGGTCAAAGCGTTGTTGGGCGAGCAAGTCATTGAGAGCAAACGCTGCTGCGGCGAAAGCGGCGGTTTG
Source organism: Burkholderiales bacterium (assembly GCA_013205525.1). Lineage (GTDB taxonomy): Bacteria > Pseudomonadota > Gammaproteobacteria > Burkholderiales > Burkholderiaceae_C > Limnohabitans. Next base: position 9,976 of record JABMMR010000089.1, read on the forward strand.
GCTTATTCGCGCCCCGATGTATCAACCCAAATTCGGTTTCGCAAAGAAGAAGAAATTCTTGCGGGTGAAAGCGACTTGCGTGAGCGCGCTTGGGTGGGCCCGCAAGAAAATATAAAAGTGCTGACCAGTTGCCCCAGTTGTTTGATGGGACTTAACCGCTTCCAAGATGACCTTCAAAATGGTCTCTTAGAAGCCGATTACATCGTGGTGGAAATGGCGAAAAAAATCTTGGGCGACCAGTGGATGACCGACTATATTCGTCTGGCCAACAGTGGCGGCATTGAGCGCGTATTGGTTTAAGGATTTCTTTATGGCCGGACTCACACCTACCACCCCTCAAGCCACGGACATTGTGTTGCACAAGCAGTCCAAGGTCTTAGAAATTGCCTTCTCAGATGGACAACGCTTTCGAATTCCTTTTGAGTTAATGCGTGTCTACAGCCCCTCTGCAGAGGTGCAGGGCCATGGGCCGGGCCAAGAGGTGCTGCAATCGGGCAAGCGCGAGGTGTCTATCGTGGCGCTCGAACCGGTTGGCCATTACGGCGTGCAACCACAGTTCAGCGATGGCCACAACAGCGGCATTTTTTCTTGGGACTATTTGTATGGTCTGGGTCAACGCGAGGCTGAACTTTGGCTGTCGTACGACTTGCGATTAAAAGCCGCCGGTGTTGGCCGAGACGACCCCATGGGGTCTGGCGCCTCCCATGCTTGCCACAGCCATTGAGCCCAGACCATGACGCAGACGCATTTCGGATTTAAAAAAGTCAATGAAGGCGACAAAGCGCATCGCGTGCGCGGCGTCTTCGATTCGGTGGCCAGCAAATACGACCTCATGAACGATTTGATGTCTGTGGGCATGCACCGCGCTTGGAAAGCCTATGCGGTGCTGGTGGCTGGTGTGCGTTCAGGTGATGCGGTGCTCGACATCGCGGGTGGCACGGGCGATATGGCGCAAGCCTTTGCAAAGCAAGCCGGTTCACAAGGCTTGGTGGTGCATACCGACATCAATTTGGCGATGTTGCGCCAAGGCCGCGACCGCTTGTTAGACGAGGGCCTGATGCTGCCCACCACCGTCTGTGATGCCGAGGCTTTGCCCTTTGCCGACGCCCGTTTCAACCTTGTTTGCGTCTCTTTTGGTTTGCGCAATATGACGCACAAAGACCGTGCCTTGGCCGAGATGGCGCGGGTGCTCAAGCCCGGTGGCAAGCTCTTGGTGTTGGAATTTTCCAAAGTGCCCCAAGCTTTATCCAAGGTTTATGACTGGTATTCCTTTCAAGTTTTGCCTCGACTGGGCAAAATAGTCGCTGGGGACGATGCCAGTTATCGCTACTTGGCTGAATCCATTCGTATGCATCCTGACCAAGCGGCTTTGAAAGACCTCATGCAGCAAAATGGCTTTGCGCATGTGGACATTCACAATCTATCCCTAGGGGTGGTGGCATTGCATGTTGGAATAAGGTGTTGATGCGGTTTGCATCCTGACTCTATAGAAAGCAATTTATGAAAATCATGTCTTTGGTGTTGAGTATGGTTTTGATGGCGGCCAGTTTCCAAGCTGATGCCAAACGTATGGGCAGTGGCCGTTCTATCGGTAAACAGTCCGGTCAGGTTACCCAACGCGAAGCGGCTAAACCAGCTGCGACGCCGGGTCAAAACGCAGCCACTCCCCCCGCTGTGCAGCAACCTCGTCGTCCTTGGGGTGCCATGCTGGGCGGCTTGGCCGCGGGATTGGGCTTGGCTTGGTTGGTTAATTCTTTGGGTTTTGGCGAAGAGATGGGTCAATTCTTGATGTTTGGTTTGTTGGCTTTGGGCTTGATGCTGCTGGTGGGCTGGTTCATGCGTCGCCGCGTCAGCAGCAACACCGCCTCTCCCTATGCTTACGGTGGTGCTGGCTCTGCAGCCAATCCAGACCAAGTGGCTCAGTACAACCCTGCCAAGGTGGGTAACGATGCCTCCGCTCGCCCGTGGGAGAACCCCAGTACCACTTACCCTTCAGGCCAGACGCCCAGCCGAGCCAGCGCTCGAATTGGATCGGCGCTGATTGGTGGGGGACAAAACTGGACCATTCCAGAAGGTTTTGATGTCCAAGGCTTTGTTCAAGCTGCCAAGCAAAACTTCATCAGCTTGCAAGCGGCTTGGGACCTCGCCGATATACCCGCCTTGCGGGTAATGATGACCGATGGCATGCTGACAGAAATTCAGTCTCAGCTGGCCGAGCGTGGTGAGCTGGTTGCTGGCCCCAACACCACCGAAGTGGTCATGCTCGAAGCGCAATTGCTGGGCATTGAAGATTTGGGCGAGGGCTATATGGCCAGCATCGAATTTTCAGGCTTGATTCGCGAAGAGCCCACCGCTAGCCCCAGTCCATTCAGAGAAGTATGGAATATGACCAAGCCCAAAAATGGCTCCATCGGTTGGTTGGTCGCTGGCGTTCAGGCTTTGCAATAAACCTCTATTCCATGAAAGCGTTACCCGCGTGGCCAGATGTGCTGGCTCAATTCAATTCGTTGGTGATGAATTTTCAGCCGCCCTCTGCTTGGGTAGATGAGATCCAAGACCGCGTGCTGTTGCTCGTTAACCATGTCTTGTCTCAAGAGCCTGCAGCCATGTCGCGTTTGCAGCGGCAGCAACATCGCAGCCTGCAAATCAGTTGGCGACAGTTTCAAATGTCGTGTCGCATCACGCCAGCGGGACTGTTCGAGCGGGCGGCTTTGCACAATGCGCCCGATCTATCTTTGCACATCAGCCAAGACTCGCCTGTTTCCCTTTTGCAAACTTTGGCCCAAGGCGACAAACCGGCCATGCAAGTGCAAGGCGATGTGATGTTGGCTGCTGACATCAACTGGCTGGTCGACCATGTGCGTTGGGACTTCGAAGAAGACCTCTCGCGTTTGCTAGGCGACGCGATGGCGCACCAGTTCGTTGCTGCAACCAAGCGAATGCTCAGCGCCCTCAAGGCGTTTTTACCCCAGGCATCTGCCGCTTCACACCCCCCTCATTACGCGGCGTCGAACACGGTTCATTCTTCATGATCCGCATTGACCGCGGGGTCTTTATCGTTTGGATTGTGTTGCGGTTCGGACTCGATGAGTTGCTGCTCTCGGGCTTCAGTAATCCATGGCTAAAGCTGCTGTCCCGCGTGTTGACGCTAGGGCGCAATTTGCGCGCCCCCAGAGGCGAGCGCCTGCGTCTGGCGCTAGAGAGCTTGGGGCCTGTGTTTGTGAAATTTGGTCAGGTGCTCTCAACTCGTCGAGACCTGCTGCCCGAAGATATTTCAGACGAACTCGCCAAACTGCAAGACCAAGTGCCGCCATTTCCCTCGCATCAAGCGGTGGCCATGATAGAGAAAGCGTTTGGCAAAAAGCTTGACGAATTGTTCAGCCATTTCGAACATACGCCGGTGGCCAGCGCCTCTATTGCACAGGTGCATTTTGCGCGTTTGCGCAATAACAAGGGCGAGCCCGAGCGCGAGGTGGCGGTCAAGGTGTTACGCCCTGGCATGCTCAAAGTCATCGACAAAGACCTCGACCTCATGCGCAACATGGCGGTGTGGGTTGAGCGGCTTTCAAGCGACGGCAAACGTCTTAAGCCGCGTGAGGTGGTGGCTGAGTTCGATAAGCATTTGCATGATGAGCTCGACTTGGTTCGCGAAGCCTCCAATGCTGCGCAGTTGCGTCGCAATATGGAGGGTCTGAACTTGGTATTGATTCCCGAGATGGTGTGGGAGTATTGCCGCCCCAATGTGTTGGTCATGGAGCGCATGTACGGCATACCCATCAGCCAAATCGAGACCTTGCGAAAGGCCGGCGTCAATATTCCCCAACTCGCCAAAGATGGGGTGACTTTGTTTTTCACCCAAGTCTTCAGAGACGGTTTCTTCCATGCCGATATGCATCCCGGCAATATCCAAGTCAGCACCAGCCCAGCAACTTTCGGACGCTATGTGTCCTTAGACTTCGGTATTGTGGGTACGCTGACCGAGGTAGACAAAGACTATTTAGCACAAAACTTCACAGCTTTTTTCCGCCGCGACTACAAGCGCGTGGCCGAGTTGCATATTGAGTCTGGGTGGGTGCCCGAGTACACCCGCGTGGATGAACTTGAAGCCGCTATTCGGGCGGTGTGTGAACCCTATTTTGATCGCCCTTTGAAGGAAATTTCCTTGGGAATGGTGTTGCTGCGTTTATTCCAAACCTCGCGTCGGTTTCAGGTGGAGATTCAACCGCAGTTGGTGTTATTGCAAAAAACCTTGCTCAATATCGAGGGCTTGGGAAGGCAACTCGACCCCGAACTCGATTTATGGAGCACAGCCAAACCCTTTTTGGAAAAATGGATGCTCGAGCAAATGGGCCCTCAAAAATTTTGGCAACAACTCAAAACCGAAGCTCCTAGGTTTGCCAAACTTATTCCCGAGCTGCCGCGCTTGGTCCATGCCTATTTACAGCGCGATCATTCTGCCGAGCGCACCGAATTGTTGCGCTTGCTAGAAGCTCAGCGGCGAACCCATCAGACCTTGCAAGCTATTTTGTTGCTTGCCTTGGGCTTTATGGCCGGCATCGTCATCACCGCCATGCTGAGCGTGTGGAGTATTGCCACTTAAGAGTTCAGTCGAGGGGGCGAAAATTTTCGCGACGCATTTGCCGAGCGGTATGAACGCCATACAACACCACCGCCAAACTCACGACCGCCATCAACAGCGTGGACGCCGCATAAATTGAGGGGTTCACTCCGCGGCGGGCGTAGCTAAAGATGACCTGGGGCAAGGTGGTCACACCTGGGCCAGATAAAAACTCTGAAATCACCACGTCATCAAAGGACAAGGTGAAGGTCAGCAACCACGCGGCAACCAAAGCTTGAGAAATATTGGGTAAAGTCACCAAGAAAAAAACTTGGTACGGGCGACACCCTAAATCCAGGGCGGCTTCTTCAATCGAGCGGTCCATTTCCTTGAGCCGAGACTGAATCACGACAGTGGCATAGGCCATGCCTAGCAAGGCATGACCCAGCACAATGGTGGTGGCACCGCGCTCGGGCCATCCCAGCCCTCGTTCCATGGCCACAAACAGCAGCAGCAAGGACAGGCCAATGATGACCTCAGGCATGACCAAGGGCGAACTCAGCATGGCGTTGAATAATGAGCGGCCTTTGAATGCACCAAAGCGTATCAAGGCATATGCGGCCATGGTCGCCAAAATCGTGGCCAAGGTGGCGCTAAGCAAAGCCACATTGAAGGACAACAAAAAGCCTTCGACCAACCGTGTGTCTTGTCCCAAGGCTTGGTACCAGCGAAGCGAAAAGCCGGTGAACTCACTGTCTTGGCGTGTGCTGTTGAAAGAGAACACAACCAAAAACAGCAAGGGCAAATAGAAAAACAAAAACACAGCGCCCATCCACAAACGGCTGACGTAGCGATGCCAACGGTAGGCTTGCATCAACGACCTTCCTGGGCCACTTTATGGGCCAATCGTTGGTTAAACCAAGCCAAGGGAATCACCACGCCCAAGATCAACACAATCGACAAGGCACTGGCGCGCGGCCAGTTGTTACTGCTGAACATTTCATCCCAGACCACACGACCGATCATGATGTTTTCTGCCCCACCCAAAAGAGAGGGGATGACGAATTCCCCTAGGCAAGGAATGAAAACCAAAATCGAGCCGGCCACAATGCCTGCGCGACTCATGGGCACGGTGATGAGCCAAAAGGATTTCCATGGGGTCGCGCCTAAATCTTGGGCTGCCTCAAGCAAGCGCACATCGAGCTTGACCAAATTGGCATAAAGCGGCAGCACCATGAAAGGCAGATAGACATAAGTCATCCCCACCAGCATGGAAATATCGTTGTAGAGCATTTGCACCGGCTCATCTATCAAGCCCACCATCAACATCAAGTGGTTAATCAATCCTTGGTCAGCCAGCAGGCCTTTCCAAGCATAGACGCGCAATAAAAACGAGGTCCAAAAGGGCAGCATGACCATCAGGAGTAGCAGGGGGCGAACATTGCTGGGACTGCGCGCCAAGAAATAGGCAAAGGGGTAGCCAAAGAATAAACACAAGCAAGTGGTCAGCAAGGCGTAGCGCAAAGACAAAAAATAGGCTTCGATATAAAGCGTTTGTCCCCAACCAGACTCA
>JABMMR010000090.1 GCA_013205525.1 Burkholderiales bacterium
CCACCAGTGCGGGTAAATTGGTGTCGCCCACCAAGGTGACGCCGTGTTGGACCACGGTTTGGTCAGCGATGCTCAACGGGCAATTGCCGCCCACGCCGTTGGCACCCTTGCCGGCAGCCAAGTCAACAATCACCGAGCCAGGCTTCATGCTTTTAACCATGTCTTCAGTGATCAAGACGGGTGCAGCGCGGCCAGGAATCAAAGCAGTGGAAATCACCACATCGGCCAGCGCCACGCGCTTGGCCACTTCAATCTTTTGCCGGTCCAGCCAAGTTTGAGGCATGGGGCGCGCATAACCGCCCACGCCTTCAGCAGCTTCTTTTTCTTCGGCGGTCTCGTACGGCACATCGATGAATTTTGCGCCTAGCGACTCAACTTGTTCTTTCACGCTAGGGCGTACATCCGAAGCTTCAATCACCGCCCCAAGTCGCTTGGCCGTGGCAATGGCTTGCAAGCCGGCAACACCCACGCCCAGAATGACAACACGCGCAGCCTTGACCGTGCCGGCCGCGGTCATCAGCATGGGGAAGAAGCGCTGGTATTTGTCTACCGCCATCATCACGGCTTTGTAGCCGGCGATGTTCGCTTGCGAAGACAAGACGTCCATGCTTTGCGCACGCGTGGTTCTAGGTGCAGCCTCTAGCGCAAAACTGGTCAAGCCAGCACTTGCGATGCGTTGCAAGCCTTCGGCGTCAAACGGGTTGAGCATGCCCACCAAGGCGCTGCCGGTTTTCATGTTCGACAACTCAGCAGCCGATGGGGCGCGTACTTTGAGCACCAGTTCGGCACCCAAGGCGGTAACCGCATCGGTGATTTGCGCACCAGCAGCTTCGTAGGCCGCGTCTGTCACGCTGGCTGCCAAGCCCGCGCCAGACTGCACTTTGACGGTGTGGCCTTGGGCAATGATTTTTTTGGCCGTCTCAGGGGTCACGGCAACACGGGTTTCGCCGGCTGCGGTTTCAGCGGGCACGCCAATTAACATGGTTTTCTCCTCCACTCAATGGGCGAGAATCATCGCAGATTCACAAAGCGCCCAGAAAAAGAGGATTTTGCACCATGACTGAAAGATGGAAACCCAGCGTTACCGTGGCTGGCATCATAGAAAAAGATGGCAAGTACCTGCTGGTTGAAGAGCACACACCTAATGGCTTGATGTTCAACAACCCAGCCGGACACCTAGACCCTGGCGAATCCCCGCTACAAGCCTGCGTGCGCGAGGTGTTGGAAGAGACGGCTTTTCACTTCACACCTACGGCGCTGGTGGGGATTTATTTGTCGCGCTTTCTTAAACAGGCAAGCGCGAATGAGCCCGCCCAAGACATCAGCTACTTGCGTTTTGCTTTTACCGGTGAACTGGGGGCGCTCGAGGCAGGGCGCGCCTTAGACGTGGGCATTGTGCGAACGCTTTGGATGAGCATTGATGAAATGCAAGCCACCCAAGCCAGACACCGCAGCCGCTTGCTGCTGCGCTGCGCCCAAGACCATGCATCGGGTCAACGTTTCCCTTTAGAAACGGTGTACACCGACCCCAGTGTGCTGGGCGTTATTTAAGTATGAAGTATTTCCGCGGCGGGGTCTTCGGCCGCCATGACCCGCTGGGCCCAAGCGGCTAAACGACTCGCGTCTGCCCGCAAAATCTCTTGCTTGACTCGCAAAATTTGGGTTGGGTGCATAGAGAACTGCCGCAAGCCCAAGCCCAGCAACAAGCGGGTGAGGCTGGGGTCTCCTGCCATCTCGCCACATAAGCTGATGTCTTTGCCGGCGGCGGCACCTTGGGCAATGGTGTTGGCCACCAATTGCAAAATAGCCGGATGCAAGGGGTCATACAAATGCGCCACTTGCTCGTCTGCGCGATCAATTGCCAAGGTGTACTGAATCAAGTCGTTGGTACCCACCGACAGAAAATCAAAGTATTTCAAAAACACCTTTAAATTCAGGGCGGCCGCTGGCACCTCTATCATGGCGCCAACTTTGACCGACCCATAAGCTTGGCCTTTTTTATCTAACTGATCACGTGCTTGGGTCAGCAACGCAAAAGTCTGGTGGATTTCCCGCGTGTGCGCCAGCATGGGTATGAGCAAATTGACCGGCCCATGCAAAGCAGCACGCAATATGGCACGCAGTTGACTCAAAAACATGCTGGGGTCTGCCAAGCTCCAGCGAATGGCACGCAAGCCCAAAGCGGGGTTGAGATGGGCCTCGTCTTTGGTGGTTCGGTCCAGAGGCTTGTCTGCACCAACGTCCACCGTGCGAATAGTTACCGGCATGCCCTGCATGCCTTCAACGGCACGCCGGTAGGCAAGAAACTGCTCTTCTTCATCGGGCAATTGCCCTTCGCGCCCCATAAACAAAAACTCACTGCGAAACAGTCCCACACCCACAGCGCCCACAGACAAAGCCACAGCCGCGTCTTCTGGCAATTCGATATTGGCCAACAACTGAATTTTTTTGCCATCTAAGGTGATCGATGGCGTGTGGCGTAAGCGGGTGAGGCGCTCGCGTTCCAGTTGGGCTTGACGTTGCTTAAAGGCGTATTCCGCCAAAATAATAGGCGAAGGGCTAACAATAATGACACCAGCGTCTCCGTCAATGATGACCCAATCATCTTGATGCACCAAATGACTGGCATTGCGCGCACCCACCACCGCAGGTATGTCCAGACTGCGCGCCACGATCGCTGTGTGCGAGGTCTTGCCACCCACATCGGTGACAAACCCGGTAAACACGCTTTGTTTGAATTGCAGCATGTCTGCTGGTGACAAATCATGGGCAATCAATACCAAGGGCACATCGTGGCTGTCATCCAACAATAACTCTTGCTGCCACGTGCCTGGTTTACGTTGCGCAGGTTGCGGCAAACTGGTTGGCAAGCCCTTCATATGCCGCAGCAAGCGTTCAACCACTTGCTCCAGATCCCCCTTGCGCTCACGCAAATAGGCGTCCTCCATATCGTCAAACTGCCTGGCCACCACTTCGAGTTGTGAAGTCAATGCCCATTCAGCGTTGTACAAACGGTCGGTCACCCAATGCTTGACCCCATCAGCCAGCATCTCGTCTTGCAAGAGCATCAGATGCACCTCGAGTAATGCGGGAAGTTCGGGTGGAGCATCTTTGGGTACTGTTTTTTGGATGCGCTGAATTTCCACCATCACGGCGTGACGCGACTGATTGATGCGCTCGATTTCTTGCTCGATTTGACTCGGCTCTATGAAGTAATGCGCCACATCCACACGGCTAGATGCCACCAACACGGCACGCCCAATGGCAATGCCGCGAGCAACAGCTAAGCCGTGGATGGAGAAGGTCATGGAGTTATTCGCCTTCGCCGAATTTGTCTGCAAATAAAGCCATTAAAGCTTGCATCGCCTCGGCTTCTTGCTCGCCCTCGGTTTCCAACTCGACTTCACTCCCCAAGCCTGCGGCCAATATCATCACGCCCATGATGCTTTTGCCGTTGACTCGGCGCTCGCCCTTGCTGACCCACACTTGGCAGGGAAAGGAGCCCGCGAGTTTGGTGAGTTTGGCCGAGGCTCTGGCGTGCAAGCCTAATTTGTTGATGATAGTGATGTTTTGTTTCTGCATATTTCACTCAAGAAGAAAATGGGGGGTCGTTGTCACAAGCTACTTGCATTACGCCTTGTGCGCCGCCAGATAAAGCGCGCTGTGTAAGCACCTCCAGCGCTTCATGTCTGTAGCACACCGTGCGCAGCAACATGGGCAAATTCACGCCAGCAATCAAACGCGACGGCATGCCGCTGACCAAACGCTTGGCCACATTGGAAGGTGTTGCACCAAAAACATCTGTTAAGACCAAGGTGTCTTGATTTATGGGGGTGCCCAGCAACAGTTGAGCGGCTTTTAAGCTGTCCTCTGGCGATGCGTCAGGCAGCACGTCGACAGCGATCACCGCATGGGCGCAGTCTGGAAAAACATGCAAAGCGCAATCCCTGAGGGCGCTGGCCAAAGGTGCATGGGCTATTAAAAGAATGCGTGTGCTCATGTGCTCTCAGAAAAACCTTTCGATTATCACTCTTGTGCCATCGTTTGCAATAATCTACAGATGAACGCTTTAGATGGCATCCGTGTATTAGATTTATCCCGCGTGCTGGCGGGCCCTTGGTCTACCCAAATTTTGGCTGATTTAGGTGCTGATGTGGTCAAAGTAGAACGCCTTGGGACGGGCGACGATACCCGTGGCTGGGGACCGCCCTTTTTGCATGACGCCCAGGGCAATGACACCGCCGAAGCCGCTTACTACTTGGGCACCAACCGCAATAAACGCTCCATAAGCTGCGATATAGCCAACCCCTCAGGGCAAGATTTGATTCGCTCATTGGCTTTAAACAGCCATGTGTTTATCGAGAATTTCAAAGTCGGCGACATGGCCCGTTACGGCCTGGACTTTGCAAGCCTCAAAGCCATTAATCCCAGCTTGGTCTACTGCAGCATCACAGGCTTTGGTCAAACCGGCCCCTACAGCGAGCGAGCCGGTTATGACTTCGCGATTCAGGCCATGGGCGGCTTGATGAGTGTCACAGGTGAACGAGATGCTGTCGGTGGAGGTCCTCAAAAAGTAGGCGTTGCTGTTGCCGATTTGTTCACTGGCATGTATGCCACCGTAGCCATTTTGGCGGCGATTCGCCATGCCGAGCGCACCGGCGTGGGTCAGTACATTGACATGGCTTTGCTCGATACCCAAGTGGCCATGCTGGCAAATTTGGGTGCCAATTATTTGGTCAATGGCGCCAAACTCCCCCCGCCGCAACGTATGGGAAATGCCCATGTCAACATTGTCCCCTATCAGGTTTTTGAGGTTGCGCCAAAGGTCAGCGGTGAACGAGATTACATGATTGTGGCGGTTGGCAATGACGGGCAATTTGTAAAGTTCTGTGAAGTCTTGGGCCGGTCAGATTGGTCGCGTGACCCGCGCTTTGGTCGCAACCAAGACAGGGTTCGCCACCGGGACGCACTGGTTCCCATGCTGATCGAAGTCTTGCTAACACGCGGTAAATATGTTTGGCTAGAAGCTTTGGAGGCCGCCAAGGTGCCGTGCGGCCCCATCAATAATTTGTCTGAAGTCTTTAACGACGCCCATGTGCAATCTCGCCAGATGGTCGACCATTGGGTGCACGCATCAGGGGTTGACCTCAACTTGGTTGCCAGCCCCATGAAGCTGAGTCAAACGCCAGTCAGACATGACTTGCCTCCGCCACTTTTGGGTCAACACACAGATGAAGTTTTGCAAGAATGGTTGAGTCTTGACGCTGCCCAATGTGCGGCTTTGCGTCAAGCTCGGGCGATTTAGTGTCGCTATTTTTTATCGGTTCAGTGTTTGGTCTGAGACAGCAAAGTGTCTGCGTCGCTGACCTCAAATTTTCCTGGACCTTCAATATTGAGCGTCACGACTTTGCCATCTTTGACCAGCATGGAGTAGCGGTTGGAGCGAAGTCCTAAGCCTTTGCCTGTGAGGTCTAAAGTCAAGCCCGTGGCTTTGGCGAATTCTGCGTCGCCGTCACCCAACATGCGCACTTTGCCTGCTGCGTGAAGTTCTCGGCCCCATGCGCCCATGACAAAAGCGTCGTTCACGCTGACACACCAAATTTCATCCACGCCTGCTGCGGTCAATTCGGCATGTTTGTCCAAGTACCCAGGCACATGTTTGGCAGAGCACGTGGGCGTGAAGGCGCCGGGCAGGGCAAACAAAGCGATGGTCTTACCAGCGGTGGCCTTGGCCACGTCGACTGGGTTGGGGCCTATGCTGCAACCATTGCCCTCAACTTCAGAGTATTCCATTAAGGTGGTGTGGGGAAGGGTGTCGCCGACTTTGATCATATTGAACTCCTTGAAATGAAAATGACCCACGATTGTGGGTCATTACTAAGATTGTGTTTGCACGCAACCGTTTAACACTTATAGCGCTGCTGCTTTTTCAACCAAACGGGTAGCTACCCAATTTTTAGTTTTAGAAATAGGACGGCTTTCTGTGATTTCAATCACATCACCTAAATGGTACTGGCCTGTCTCATCATGCGCATGGTATTTACTGGATTTACCCACGATCTTCCCGTAGAGCGCATGCTTGACGCGACGCTCGACCAAGACTGTGACTGTTTTAGCGCGTTTGGCGCTGACAACTTTACCGACCAATGTGCGTTTGAGTGATGGTTTAGCTTCTGTCATGGTGTCACTCCTTCGCCTGTTTTTCTGCAAGTATGGTTTTGGCCCGCGCAACGCTGCGACGGGTGACCTTCATTTGCGCGGTGTTGTTCAATTGCTGGGTGGCTTTTTGCATGCGCATGTTGAAGTGCGCTTTTTGCAGTTCCTTGATTTCAGTTTGCAAGCCAGCGGCGTCTTTTTGGCGTAATTCAGATGTTTTCATGTTGTCTCCTGAATTATTGGCCGATCAGGCGCGAAACAAAGGTAGTGCGTAAAGGCAGTTTGGCCGCAGCCAAACGAAATGCTTCACGCGCAAGTTCTTCGGGCACACCCACGATTTCATACAAAACCTTGCCGGGCTGAATTTCAGCCACGTAGTACTCGGGATTGCCTTTACCGTTACCCATGCGAACCTCTGCAGGTTTTTGGGAAATAGGTTTGTCAGGGAAGATGCGAATCCAAATACGACCGCCCCGTTTAACGTGGCGAGAAATCGCGCGTCGTGCGGATTCGATTTGGCGTGCAGTCAAACGACCACGGTCGGTTGATTTCAAACCAAAGTCACCAAACGCAACGGTGTTGCCACGGGTGGCAATGCCGGTATTGCGGCCTTTTTGTTCTTTGCGGTATTTACGGCGCGCTGGTTGCAGCATGCTTATTCTCCTATGCCGTCCGCATCCGTGCCAGTGGATGCGGGCGCGGCTACCTTGCGGACGCGCTTGACGGTGGTTTTGGGAGCATCGGTGGCTTCAGCGGGTTTATCGCTGCCATCCGCCGGTGCGGCATTGGAGCCAGCAGGGCGACGTGCGCCACTGCGAGCGGGTGGACGGTCGCCCGTGGGGCGAGCGTCACGACGAGGACCGCGTGGGCGGCGCTCGTCATCAGAGCGTGGTTCTTGTGCAGCAGGCGCATCATTACGGCCCAAGGTGTCACCCTTGTAAACCCAAACTTTGACGCCAATGATGCCGTAAGTTGTTTTGGCTTCAGAGGTTGCGTAGTCAATGTCTGCACGCAAGGTGTGAAGTGGTACACGACCTTCACGGTACCACTCGGTACGCGCAATTTCGATGCCGTTTAAGCGACCCGCAGACATGATCTTGATGCCTTGGGCGCCTAAACGCATGGCGTTTTGCATGGCGCGCTTCATGGCACGACGGAACATGATGCGCTTTTCAAGCTGTTGGGTGATGCTGTCAGCAATCAGTTGTGCATCGATTTCGGGCTTACGAACTTCTTCGATGTTGACTGCAACAGGCACGCCCAAACGAGCGGCTAATTCTTTCTTGAGGTTTTCAATGTCCTCGCCTTTTTTACCGATAACCACGCCAGGGCGTGCAGAAAAAATAGTGATGCGGGCATTTTTTGCAGGACGCTCAATCAAGATGCGAGAAACAGCAGCGCTCTTGAGTTTGATCTTCAGGTACTCGCGCACCTTGATGTCTTCAGCCAACATGCCGGCGAAATCTTTGTTGCTGGCATACCAGCGACTGGCCCAGTTACGGCTCACCGATAAGCGAAAACCGGTGGGGTGTATTTTTTGTCCCATATTTTCCTAGACCTTTCAGTTGCCGACCGTCACATACACATGGCATGTGGGCTTGCTGATGCTGTTGCCACGGCCTTTGGCACGTGCGGTGAAACGCTTGAGGGTTGCGCCTTGCTCCACGTAAATGGTTTTGACGCGCAACTCGTCAATATCAGCGCCATCGTTGTGCTCTGCATTGGCGATGGCTGACTCGAGCACTTTTTTAACAATGCCCGCTGCTTTTTTTTGTGTGAAAGTCAGGATGTTTAAAGCCTGGTCCACTTTTTTGCCGCGTATCAAGTCTGCAACCAAACGGCCTTTGTCGACCGATAAGCGCACACCTCGCAGGACTGCACGTGTTTCCATAGCTGCTCCTTACTTCTTCTGGACTTTTTTGTCCGCTGGATGGCCTTTGAAGGTCCGCGTCAAGGCAAATTCGCCTAACTTGTGACCCACCATCTGATCGGTGATATAGACCGGCACATGTTGCTTGCCGTTGTGAACCGCAATGGTCAAGCCGATGAAATCGGGCAAAACCATAGAGCGGCGTGACCATGTTTTGATTGGCTTTTTGTCTTTGGTGGCAACGGCTTTTTCAGCCTTGGCCAACAAGTGGTGATCGACAAAAGGGCCTTTTTTGAGTGAGCGTGTCATGGTTTAACCCTTATTTCTTGCGACGCGAGACG
>JABMMR010000091.1 GCA_013205525.1 Burkholderiales bacterium
CAAAGGCTTTCAAGTCCACACCCTGCCCGCCTATGGCCCGCCTGTGCACAACATGGCTTGGTTGCACAAGGGCACCCAAGCCTTGCCCACCGATATGCTGATCAGCCCCGAGCCCGTGCAAGCCCGCTCGCGCTTGAATTTGAGCCACAACAGCGGCGCAAGCTTGACCATAGCCACCGATGGCGCAGCCGCCTTCAAGGTGCTGCCGTGAAGCGCGGCTTTACGTTGATAGAAGTGCTGGTGGCCTTGGCGATTGTGGCGGTGAGCGTAATGGCGGGCATGCGCGCAGCGGGCAGCATGACGCGCAACGCCGAGCGGCAGTGGCAGGTGTTGTTGGCGCAAGTCTGTGCCGACAATGCTTTGGTCCGTTTGCGCTTGGGCGGCAATTTGCCTAATGTGGGCGAGACGCGCTTGACCTGCCCGCAAGCCAGTTTGTCGCTGGATGTGGTGCTGAATGTGCAAACCACGCCCAACCCTGCGTTTAGACGGGTGGATGCGCAAGTGTTTCTAAAAACCTCGCCCCTGTTGCGGGTCAGTACCATTTTGGGACGCTGAACAAATGCGCCGCGCACTGGGTTTCACCTTGATTGAAGTGCTGGTGGCGCTGGCCTTGATGGCCTTGCTGGGCTTGATGGGTTGGCGTGGAATAGACACCTTGATACGCACCCGCGAGGTGACGCAGTCGCGCATAGACACGGTGGCTTTGGCGCAGGTGAGCTTGGGCCAATGGCGGGCCGACTTGAATGCCCAAATGGTGCTGCCCGGAAAGCTGGGCGACAACAGCTTAGACTGGAATGGCCGTGTGATGCGCATCTTGCGCCGCAGCAGCACGCCCTTGGCCGAAGGCGGTGACGCGGGCATGCAGGTGGTGGCGTGGGCGCTGCGCGACGGCCACTGGCGGCGCTGGCAGTCGCCCGACATGCAAACCCCAGCCGCCTTGGAGCAGGCTTGGTTGTTGGCAGCGCTTTGGGGGCAAAACCCCAGCACCGACTTGCTGCTACAAGAGGTACAACTCATGCCCTTGACAAGTTGGCAGCTGTTTTACTTTCGCAATAACGCTTGGACCAACCCCTTGAGCAGCGCCGGCACGGGTGACAACTTGCTGAAAAACCCCGATGCGGTGCAGTTGGTTTTGCAGCTCAATGATGCCGATAAGCTGACCTTGGAGTGGGTTCGCGCCGCCTTCAACCCCACTTGACCATGCACCAGCGCCACGCGACCACCCCCCAAAACGGCGCGGCCTTGCTGATGGCCATGCTGACTGTGGCGCTGGTGGCGGTGCTGGCATCTGCGGCGCTATGGCAACAGTGGCGCACCTTGTCGGTAGAAACCGCCGAGCGCGACGCTCAACAAACCGCCTGGCTGTTGCGCGGCGCACAAGACTGGGCTTCGGTGGTGTTGCGCGAAGACGGGCGCTCGGGCAGCACCGATCATTTGGCCGAGCCTTGGGCGGTGCCGCTGCGCGAGGCGCGTTTATCGACATTTTTGGCGGCAGGCAACGGGTCCGTGAGCGACAGCGAAAGCTTGACCCAGCAGGTGTATTTATCGGGGCGCATCACCGATATGCAGTCGCGCCTGAACATGACCAATTTGTTAGACGGCAACAAGCTCAATGAGCGCAGCCTGATAGCCTTTGCCCGCTTGTACCGCGCACTGGGTTTGCCCGACACCGAATTGCGCCAATGGACCACCGCGCTGCTGGCCGCAGCGCAAACCCCGCCCGCCGCCAACGCGGCTTTGCTGCCACAGCGATTTGAGCAACTGCGCTGGTTGGGATTGAGTGCGCAAAGTATGTCGCGCTTGTCGCCGCACATGACCGTGCTGCCAACGCGCACACCGGTGAACCTCAACACCGCCAGCGCCGAGGTGCTTTATGCCAGCGTGCCCAGCTTGGAACTGCAACAAGCCCAAGAATGGACGAATGAACGCGCCAGCCAGCCTTTTGACAACTTGGAAGCGGTGCGCAACCGAATGGGCAAAGCCGCCGAGAACATCAACGACAGCCAACACGCGGTGAACACACGATATTTTGAGGTGACAGGGCAGTTGCGCCATGGGCAGGTCTACCAATTGCAAAAATCTCTGATTCAGCGCGATGGCAAAGACACAAAAACCATTTGGCGTGAACAACGCGGTTTGCGCTCCGAGCCAGGGTGCCTCTCTACAATCCCACCACCATGTTGATTATTTACCTCAGTCCTCAGCCCACGGCCTTGTTTGACTATGTCGACAGCGTCGATGGCCGCAAGATTGCCCGCAGTGGCCAAGCCTTGGCCAAAGACTTGTTCCGCTTGGGCACGCAAGTGGTGGCGGTCGTGCCTTGGCAGGTGCTGGCTTGGCATTCGGTGAGCTTGCCGCCCAAAGTCGGGCAACGGGCGCAGGCCGTGCTGGGCAGTTTGCTCGAAGACAGTTGTTTACAAGACCCCAGCGAATTGCATTTGGTTTTGTCACCGCTGGCAAGTACCAATTTGCGCCAAGGTGGCCAAGCGATGGTGGCGGCCTGCGGCAAAGACTGGTTGCGAACCGCCTTGGCTCCCTTGGTGGCAGCGGGTCTGCGCATTCAGCACTTGGCACCCGAGGTCTGCCCGTCACCCAAGCCAGACGCGGCGCAGTTGTATGTGCTCAATGACGGCGCCAAAGTACAAGCCTTGCTGTGCCGACACGACAGCGTGTGGCGCTTGCCCCAAGCCACGGCACTGGCGGCTTGGGAACCTATCTCCCATAAAACCTTGTGGGCCGAGCCCTCGGTGGCCGATGCCGCTTCGGGCTTAAGCGATGTGCAGGCCCTGCTTCAAGCGCCGCAACAACGCTGGTTGCAAGCCAGCGGCAATGACTGGGATTTGGCGCAAGGCGAGTGGGCGCAAAGCCGTGGATTACGCGGTTGGCGCTGGCTGCAAGCGGCTTGGCGAAGCTTGCGGTTTGATTCTGCTTGGCAAGCCACACGGCGTGGTGTGATGTTGCTGTTGCTGGTCAATTTACTGGGTCTGAATCTGTGGGCTTGGCGGGTGCAGGCTGAAGTTGCTCAGCAACGCCAAAACCTGAAACAGATACTCACCAGCACCTTCCCGAAAGTGAAGCTAGTGATTGATGCACCCACCCAAATGCGCCGCGAAGTGCAGGCTTTGCAAAAAAACAGCGCCCAGCCCCAAGACAGCGATGTGGACGAGATGCTGCAAGCTTTGTCTGGGCCGTGGCCTGCTGGGGCTGTGCCCAGCCAGATCGATTACCGTGGCGGCGCCTTGCGCCTGACGGGCTTGAAGCCCGAGGCCTTAGAAGCCTTGCGCCAAACCTATGCCAGCGACACGCGCTACCGCTTTGAGGTGCAAGCCAACCAAGCGTTGTTGCAAGCCAAGGGGACACCATGAAAGCATTGCAAGCTTGGCAAAGCTTTATCAACCAGCGCAGCCCGCGTGAGCAGCAAGCCATTCACTTGGCGCTGGGTTTTGTGGCGGTGGTTGTGCTGTGGCAAATCGCTGTGGCGCCGGCTTGGCAGGTCTGGCGTGACAGCCAAACCCAGTTGGACATTTTGGCGCAACAACACGCGGATATGCTGGTTTTGCAGCAACAAGCCAAGCAAATGCAAGTTCAAACCCGAATCAGCACCGAACCCTCCGCCCAAGCCTTGCAAAGCCTGTGTGCTGGTTTGGGTGAAAAAGTGAAATGCAGCCGCCAAGCATTGCGCATGACGGTGGACTTCAAAGGCCTAGGCCCGCAAGCTTTGGCGCAGGTGTGGGCGCAAGCGCGTAGCCAAGCGCAAGCGGTGGTGCTGGAAACCCATTTGCAACGCCAAGGCGAACTGTGGAACGGCCAATGGGTATGGGCCTTGCCTGAAGGCGCGCCATGACCCACCGCGCTTGGGCCACATGGGGTTTGCTGCTGGGCGCATTGGCTGGCTTGGTCTGGCAAGCGCCGGCCGCATGGTTGGCAAGCGTGGTACAAAGTTTGAGCCATGACAAGCTGCAGTTGCGCCAGCCCCAAGGCACTGTGTGGCGTGGCAGCGCCCAATGGGTGTTGGCCAGTGGCGCTGAGGGTGTGGATGCCTTGGCCTTGCCCCAACGCCTAAGCTGGCGTATTCAACCCCAAGCCGACGCCAGTCTGCGCGTCGAGCTTGAACTGCCGTGTTGCGCGACTAAGGCTTTGAGCATTTGGCTGCGGCCGCAGTGGGGCGGCGCGACGCTGGAGTTGGGCAACGCCACCAGCGATTGGCCGCTGGCATGGTTGGTTGGCTTGGGCGCGCCATGGAACACCATGGCGCTGGAAGGTCAAGCACGTTTGCAAACACAAGACCTGCGCTGGCAATGGAGCGCACAAGGTGGGCAACTGCAAGGACAAGCGCAGTTGCAACTGCTGTCGGTGAGCTCGCGCTTATCCACCCTGCGGCCCTTGGGCAGCTATGCCTTGAATCTGCAAGGCGGCACCACACCGCAGTTTCAACTCTCTACCTTGAGTGGGCAGCTGCAATTGAGTGGCAAAGGCTACTGGCGCGCCAAGGGTTTGCATTTCGAAGGTATGGCCCAAGCCCAGACCGGCAGTGAGGTGGCCTTGGCCAGCTTGCTGGGCGTACTGGGTCAACGGCAAGGAAACACAACCGTATTGCGATGGGGATGACCATGAAGAGATTGAACCGATATGCACTGAGCACGCTGGCCCTGAGCACGCTGGCCCTCTGCGCCATGCTGGCCGTCACGCCTGTGTTGATGGCGCAAACCACGCGTCCGGGCGCGCCCATCACGCTGAATTTTGTCAACGCCGATATCGAATCGGTGGCGCGGGCTTTGGCGTCGCTTACCAAACGCAGCTTGGTGGTGGACCCGCGCGTTAAAGGCACCATCAATTTAAGCACTGACAAACCGGTGTCCGCCGATGTGGCGTGGAACCAGTTTTTGGCGGTGCTGCGTTTGCAAGGCTTTGCCATGATTGAAACGCAAGGCCTTTACAAAATCCTGCCCGAAGCCGAGGCCAAGCTGCAAGGTGGGCAAGTGGCGGTGGTGCCGGCCGGCACCGCGCCCAACAACGCCCAAGTGATGACGCAAATCTTCAAGCTCACGCATGAAAACGCCAACAACTTAGTGGCTGTGCTGCGCCCCCTCATCAGCCCGAACAACACCATCAATGTCACGCCAGGCTCGAACGCCTTGGTCATCACCGACTACGCCGACAACTTGCAGCGCTTGGGGCGCATCATTGCTTCGCTGGATGTGGCCAACGCCACCGATGTCGAGGTGATTCCCCTGCAACACGCGATAGCCAACGATGTGGTGGCTTTGCTCAACCGTTTGGTTGACAGCACCGCAGCGGGCGGCACCAGCGCTGCCGCCGGGCAAGGGCAAACCGACACTGGCTACAAAACCACCATCTTGGCTGAAAGCCGCAGCAACGCCATCATCGTCAGATCGGCCAACCCCGCCAAACAAGCGCAGATCCGCAGCTTGGTGGAAAAGCTCGACCGCGCTGGCAGCGAGCTGGCCAGTGGCAACATCCATGTGGTGTATTTGAAAAATGCCGACGCCACCAAGCTGGCCAACACCTTGCGCGCCGCCATCGCGGGCACTGGCGGGACCACCACGGGCGCAGCACCCGCACCGCCCGCCACCGCCGGCACCACACCGGGGGGCGGGGCCACGCTCAACCTGCCCAGCACCGGCGGACAAATCCAAGCGGATGCGGCCACCAACTCGCTGATCATCACCGCGCCCGAACCGCAATACCGCCAACTGCGCGCTGTGATTGATTCGCTGGACCAACGCCGCGCCCAAGTGCTGGTGGAGAGCCTGATTGTGGAAGTGGATTCCGCCAAAGAGTCGCAGTTTGGTATTCAGTGGCAAAACTTGGTGGGCGGCGCCAACAGCACGGTGGGTATTTTGGGCACCAATTTCGCCACCAGTAATTTGCTTAATATCGCCATCA
This sequence comes from Burkholderiales bacterium, assembly GCA_013205525.1. Taxonomy (GTDB): domain Bacteria; phylum Pseudomonadota; class Gammaproteobacteria; order Burkholderiales; family Burkholderiaceae_C; genus Limnohabitans. The sequence goes on from JABMMR010000091.1 coordinate 5,908, forward strand.
ACGGCGCCGACGGCAAGGTGCTGCCTGGCCAAGGCCTCAACATAGGCACGGCGCGCAATGTCAACGGCAAATACATCATGACCTCGCTGGCCAACTTCTTGCAAACCAACGGCGGCAGCAACATCTTGTCGCGCCCATCGTTGCTCACCCTCGACAACGAAGAGGCGAAGATCGTGGTGGGCCAAAACGTGCCCTTTGTCACTGGCCAATACACCAACAACAACAGCAGCAATGGCGCGGTCAACCCGTTTCAAACCGTAGAGCGCAAAGACGTGGGTTTGACGCTGAAAGTTAAGCCGCAAATCAGCGACACCGGCATGGTCAAGCTGACCATCTTCCAAGAGGTGTCCAGCGTGGACACCTCGAAAAAACTCACCGACGGTTTGATCACCAACAAGCGCTCTATTGAATCCAATATCTTGGTGGAAGACGGCACGGTGGTGGTGCTGGGCGGCTTGCTGTCCGACACCTACCAAGACAGCCGCCAACAAGTGCCGGGCTTGGGCGACATCCCCTTCTTTGGTGCTTTGTTTCGCAACGAAACCCGCAGCCGCAGCAAAACTAATTTGATGGTGTTTTTGCGTCCAGTGGTGGTGCGTGACGACAGCAGCGCCGAGGTGCTCTCGAATGGCCGCTACCAATTCATGCAAGGCCTGCAAAAAGAAGCCGGCAAAGAACCCACCAGCGTGCTGCCCATCCCCAACGACCTGACGCTGCCACCCTTGCCAGAGCTCAACGCACCACCCGCCGCCCCCAAACAGCCTTAAGCCCCATGCGCCACCCCCTGCCCTACGCGTTTGCGCGCACCCACCAACTGCTCCTCGAAGACGACGGGCGTGGCCTCACGCTGTGGCACCACGAACAGCCGGCAGCGGGCGCGTGGAGCGAGGTTTTGCGAATGTATGCGGTAGACCATTTCCAGCAACTTGAAGCCCCCAGCTTGGCCCAGCGCATCAGCGCCAGCTACGCTGGTGCCGAGTCGAGTGCGGCCATGGTGATGAGTGAAGTCGAAGGCGAAGCCGACTTGGCGCGCATGATGCAAGAGCTGCCGGCAGTAGAAGACTTGCTGGAAGCCTCGGCCGACGCGCCCATCATCCGCATGCTCAACGCCTTGTTGATGCAAGCCGCCAAAGACGGCGCCAGCGATATTCATATCGAGCCCTATGAGCGCCACTCCAGCGTGCGCTTTCGCATCGACGGCACGCTGCGCGAGGTGGTGCAACCCAACCGCGCTCTGCATGCGGCCTTGATTTCGCGCTTGAAAATCATGGCCGATTTAGACATTGCCGAAAAACGTTTGCCGCAAGACGGGCGCATTTCTTTGCGGCTGGGGCAACGCGCCATCGATGTGCGTGTCTCCACCTTGCCGGGCGCCCATGGGGAACGCGCCGTGCTGCGTTTATTAGACAAATCGCAAAGCCGCTTGACGCTGGCGGCGGTCGGCATGCAAGGGCCTAGCTTGCAGCGCTTTGAGCAACTCATCGCCCAGCCCCACGGCATTGTGTTGGTCACCGGCCCCACCGGTTCGGGCAAAACCACCACGCTTTACGCCGCCTTGCAGCAACTCGACGCGGCGCAATTCAACATCATGACGGTGGAAGACCCCATCGAGTACGAGCTAAGCGGCATTGGCCAAACTCAGGTCAACCCGAAAATTGAGCTCGACTTTGCCAAAGCGCTCAGGGCCATCTTGCGGCAAGACCCCGACATCATCATGATTGGCGAAATCCGCGATAAAGAAACCGCGCAAATCGCTATTCAGGCCTCGCTCACCGGCCACTTGGTGCTGGCCACCTTGCACACCAATGATGCGGTCAGCGCCGTCACCCGTTTGACCGACATGGGCATAGAGCCTTTCTTGCTCAGCTCGTCTCTCTTGGGTGTGCTGGCACAACGCTTGGTGCGCAAGCTCTGCCCCAGCTGCCAAGGTGCGGGCTGTGTGGCTTGCGGCCAAACCGGTTTCTTAGGCCGCACCGGCATTTTTGAATTACTCACCACCGATGAGGCGCTGCGCGGCCTCATCCACGACCGCGCCAGCGAAGCCGCCTTGTTGTCTGCGGCCAAGCGCCAAGGCATGATTTCCATGCGTGAAGACGGCGAGCGTTTGGTGGCGCAAGGTGTCACTTCGGCTCAAGAGTTGTTGCGAATCACCCGCGAGTAAGGAGCTATGCCCGCTTACACCTACGAAGCCATTACCAAAAGCGGCGCCACCGAACGTGGCGTGGTGGAAGCCGACTCCGAGCGGGCGGCCAAAAGCCAGTTGCGCGCCCAGTCGCTCATCCCTTTGAAGCTGGCCTTGATGGCGCAAGACAAACCGCGTTCGCCAGGCGATGTGGTGCTGTGGCAAGCACGGGCGTTCAGCCGCACAGACTTAGTCGTGTGGACCCGCCAACTCGCCAGCTTGGTGGGCGCGGGTTTGCCACTGGAGCGGGCTTTGAGTGCTTTGAGCGATGAGGCCCCCACACCGGCGCAGCGCGACTTGGTGGCGCAAGTGCGTGCCGAGGTGAACGCCGGCGCACCGCTGGCGCAAGCCTTGGCCCAGCATCCGCGTGAGTTTGACAATTTGTACACCGCCGTCATCGAAGCCGGCGAGCAAAGCGGGCGCTTGGGCGCGGTGCTGTTGCAACTGGCCAAAGACCAAGAAAGCGCCCACGCCATGCGCAGCAAATTGCTGGCTGCCTCGCTCTACCCCGCCATTGTGAGCGGCGTGGCTTTGTTGATCGTGCTGTTTTTGCTGGCCTATGTGGTGCCGCAAGTCGCGCAAGTTTTCACCAGCACCCAGCGCAGCTTGCCGGCACTCACGATAGCCATGCTGTTTATCAGCGAAGTGGTGCAAGCGACTTGGCTGGCAGGCTTGGTGCTGCTGCTCGCCGGCATGGTGGTGCTGCGATTGCTGCTGCGCCAAACCGCGTTTCGCTTGGCGTATGACCAAGCTTGGCTCAAGCTGCCCTTGCTGGGGCGCTTAAGCCTGGGCTACAACGCGGCGCGCTTTGCCAGCACGCTGGCGCTGTTGGTGGGTGCGGGTGTGCCGATTTTGAAGGCCTTGCAAACGGCCGCGCATACGCTGTCGAATATGGCGTTGCGCGAGCACGCCATGCAAGCCATAGACTTGGTCCGCGAGGGCGCGCCGCTGGCCAGCGCCTTGGCACAAAACAAACGCCTGCCAGGGGTGTTGTCCATGTTTGCGCGCTTGGGCGAACAAACCGGCCAGTTGCCGCAAATGTTGACCCACGCGGCCGAGCATTTGGGCGAAGAAGTGCAACGCCGCGCCATGCAATTGGCCACCGTGTTAGAACCGCTGTTGATTGTGACCATGGGTTTGGTGGTCATGTTGATTGTGTTGGCGGTGATGTTGCCCATCATCGAACTCAATCAGTTCGTTCAATAAAGGACACGGCCATGGCAAGTCTGGACGGCAAATTGGTGGTGGCCATTTCTTCGCGCGCCTTGTTCGACTTCGAGGAAGAGAACCAGGTTTTCGAGCAAAC